>CAYGZT010000043.1:0-21297 GCA_964354445.1 uncultured Candidatus Saccharibacteria bacterium | reverse complement strand
GCATCAACCAAACTCTGGTCCGCTCCATCAATACCTCTCTGACGCTTGTCCTGGTGCTGGTGGCGATGCTTATCGCGGGGGCTCCTTCCCTGCGGCTGTTTGTGCTGGTAATCTTAGTGGGGACGGTGGTGGGCACGTACTCCTCAATCTTTGTTGCAAGCCCCCTCTTGACTCTTTGGCATCGATTTGGTAAAAATAAAGGGCGGTAACAAGGTACAAACAACCCATTTTTTTATACCTATGACGGTCAAGACATTGTGCGATCAGTTGGTTGAAAAATTACCCAAACGCCAGAGGGAAGTCGTGGTTTATCGTTTTGGGCTCAAATCGCAGAAACCCAAAACGCTGGCAAGTCTGGGCAGCAAGTATTCGATCACCCGCGAGCGCGTACGGCAGATCGAGGCGGCGGCTCTTAAGTCGCTTGCCAAGATTTTTGGCGGCAATACGGCGCTCAGTAAGATTCATGCGCGCTGCGTGGAACACTTAAAGACAATGGGAGGAATCCGACGGACCGATATATTCGCCAACGATCTTAAACTGGTGCTGCGCGACGACGAGACTCCTGCGCCGTACATTGAGCTCGTGTTCGCGGCGCTCAAAACTCCCCTGCTTTACCCGGAGAGCGATGAGTACTTCAGTTTTTGGTACACGGGACGTGAAGCGCTTTCGAACGTACAAGATTTTGTTTCGAAGGTTGCAAAGGCACTTACATCGAAAAAGGAGACGGTTGTTGAACGCGGTGCGTTCGACACTCTGTTCTACGGCGTGGTGAAAAACCATCGCATCGGTGATTTTGTCGGTCTTAACTACCTCTTAATTTCAAAACTGTTCTCGGTCAATCCGTTTGGGGATTTTGGGCTTTCGCAGTGGCGGGAGATCGTGCCCAAAACCGTGCGCGACAAAGCATATCTGGTACTCAAAAAGCGCCATGCGCCGCTGCACTTCCGCTCGATTGCCGAGGAAATCAACCGCGTGCGTTTTGACGCCAAAAAAGCGCATCCTCAGACGGTGCACAACGAGTTGATTAAAGACAGGCGGTTTGTACTGGTGGGACGCGGCCTCTATTCGCTCAAAGAATTCGGCATTGAGGAGGGAACCACGGCGGAGTTACTGAAGAAACTTCTCAGAAAACACGGCCCCACAGATACCGAGACGCTGGTGCGGCTGGTATCACAGCAGCGCATCCTCAAGCGCAATACGATTCTTCTGAATCTTTCCAACAGGAAGCACTTTAAGAAACTCTCCGACGGCCGCTACCACATTGCGTAGAGTCGCATAAACGCTGAATCGACAGCTTTTATGTCTTCTGATGTACTGCGCCTCCCTGCACGTCTCGTGGGGAGGCGGTGCGTGCTATACTAGAAGACGAGCGGCTTCATGAGCACGTCGTATGATTGATTTTTTTACCCCTGCATTTGAAGATTTTGGGAATGTTTTTGTGCTCGCGGCATGGATTATTGTACCGGTGTTTTTGTTCGCGCTTTGGTGGGAGCTTCGGCTCCATGATAAGCGCATGAGGTTTCTTGGCGGTATGACGTGGAACATGCTTGAGATTCGCATTCCTCGCGACAATCTCAAAACTCCGAAGTCGATGGAACAAGTTTTCGCCGCGCTGTACGGCGCTTACTCTTTTGGTATTTCGTGGATCGCCAGATATTTGGAGGGAAAAGTCGATGTCTGGTTTTCGTTTGAGATGGTCGGCAGGGATGGCGGCGTGCATTTCTATGTCCGTACGCCCTCTCAATTCCGGCACCTGGTGGAATCGGCAATTTATTCGCAGTATCCGGATGCCGAACTTGAAGAAGTGGCGGACTATGTGTATGAAATGCCGGCGCGACTTCCCAATGACACGTACGATTTGTGGGGGACGGGTTTGATGCTGACTAAGGACAGTGTGTATCCCATCCGTACGTACCACTACTTTGAGGACCCGAAAGAAGAACGCCGTGTGGACCCGATCGCAGCCATTACGGAAGCCATGTCGAAGCTTGAGGGTGATGAGATGATCTGGGTTCAGCTTTTAATCAGCCCGGTTGGTGCTGCGACCGGTGTTGACCTTAAGAAGCAGGCGGAAGAAGAGGTGAAAAAAATTATAGACGAGAAATCTTCCAAGCGGCTTACCATGGAGGGGGAGGAAATTTCAATCGGTCTTGTGGGTTTGAGTGAAGGGTGGCGCACCGTCATCAAGGAGATTGAAAACAAGGCATCCAGGCTTGCGTTTCAGACCACGCTCAGATTTGTCTATATTGACCGCAAGGACAGTTTCTCGCCGCTTAACGTTGCCGCGGTGATGGGGTCGTTTCAGCAATTTAACACACTCAACCTCAACGCCATTAAATCTGATAAGCTCGTTACCAAGGTTTCAGGATGGCGCGGCAAACTATTTCCCTTCTATAGAAAGGTCAAGTTGCTTTCGAAAAAGCGCCGGATTTACGGCTACTATCGCGCGCGCCGTTTCGGTTTCACCAATCGCCTGCGTCAGGAACGCACCCTTCCCGTTTTCAACATCGAAGAGCTCGCTACGCTGTTTCACTTTCCTGCGTCGGTTGTCAAAGCGCCGAAGTTGCGTGCGGTGATGTCCCGGAAAGGGGAGCCGCCGGAGAACCTGCCCGTTGAGTAAATTTTTGCATGAACGACATTTTGTATCTGGGGACAACCAATTTCCGCAACCAAGAGCGCAAGTTCGGCATCAAGATTGATGACCGACGGCGCCACATTTACATTGTCGGGAAATCGGGCACCGGCAAGACCACGCTTCTCTCCAATATGGTTGCTGCCGACATTGTCGCAGGCAAGGGGGTGTGTTTGGTGGATCCGCACGGCGAGGCGGCCGAGGAAGTACTGCACCTCATTCCGGAAGAGCGCATCAATGACGTTATCTACTTTAATCCGGCCGACATCAATTACCCCATCGCGTTCAACCCGCTGGAGAAGGTGAGTTTTGAAATGCGGCACTTGGTGGCGTCGGGATTGATGTCGGTGTTCAAAAAAATCTGGCCTGACGTATGGTCGGCGCGCATGGAGTACATTCTCAACAACACGCTCCTGGCGCTTCTGGAATATCCCAACTCGACGTTGCTGGGGATTATGAAAATGTTTTCGGACAAAGAATATCGCCGAAAAATTGTTGGGAGCTTACAAGACCCGGTAATCAAATCGTTCTGGACCGATGAGTTTGCGAAGTACACCCAGCGGCTCGAGACCGAAGCGGTCGCAGCTATCCAGAACAAGGTGGGACAATTTATCGCCAATCCCCTCATCCGAAACATCGTCGGGCAGGTCCATTCGTCCTTTGACATGCGCACCGTGATGGACGAGGAACGGATCCTGATCGTCAACCTTTCAAAAGGAAAGATCGGCGAGGACAACTCGGCGTTGCTGGGAGCGATGGTGGTCACAAAACTGCAACTTGCGGCAATGTCGCGAGTCGACGTGCCGATAGAAGAACGCAAGGATTTTTACCTGTACGTTGACGAGTTTCAGAATTTTGCCACCGAGTCGTTCGCAACAATTCTTTCGGAGGCGCGCAAGTACAAGCTGAATCTGACGCTTGCACACCAGTATATCGAGCAGCTTGACGAAAAGGTTTGTTCGGCGGTCTTCGGCAACGTGGGGACCATGATCGTCTTTCGGGTTGGTGCGCCGGACGCCGAATTTCTGGAGAAGGAGTTCGAGCCGGATTTTTTGATGAACGATTTTGTCAACTTGCCAAACTACCACGTGTACGTGAAGCTGATGATCGACGGCGTCTCGTCAAAATCGTTTTCGGCAAAGACCCTGCCGCCGATTGCAATACCCTCCGTCTCGGCATTCGGCGACATCCAGACAGTCTCGCGCCAGAAGTATGCGTTGCCCAAGGACCGCGTCGAGGCAAAAATTGCCGAGGAGTACTACATGGCGGACCAGCGCGCGGATGATATGATTCGTCGCAGAGACGAGCGATCCCTAAGCGAGACACTGGGAAAGCCGCCCGAGGAAAAACCAAAAAGAGATTTTAAGCAAGGGCCGCAGGTGCCGGTAGAGAATCTCAAGGACGTCATTCGGCGGGCTCTTGGCAAAAAAGAAGAGGGACAGTAATATATCGCCTATGTTGTCTTATACCGAGCTTCGGCCCGGATTGTTTATTGAATGGCAGAAAACCCTCTGGCAGGTGCTTGAGGCTGATTTTGTTCGGATGCAGCAGCGAAAACCCGTGATGAAAACCAAGCTTAAGGATGTGTTAAGCGGCAAAGTCCGTGAGATTTCGTTTCAACCCAGTGACGAGATAGAAGAAGCAGAGCTTTCCAAAATACAGGCACGCTTCATTTATGAGAGTCGCGGCCAGTACTGGTTTGACGAGACGAGCAATCCAAAGAACAGGTTTTTCTTCACCGCCGAGCAGTTGGGCAGCAGGGTGAACTTTTTGAAAACCGACACTCCCGTTACCGCACTCGTGTACGGTGAAAACGTCATCAGCGTTGAGCTTCCCATTAAGATGGATTTTGTGGTGATTGAAGCGCCTCCTTCCATCAAAGGAGACACCGCCTCCGGCGGCTCAAAGCAGGTGGTGCTGGAAACCGGCATCAAAATCTCAGTTCCGTTTTTCATCAACGAAGGAGACATTGTACGCGTTAATACGCAGACGGGAGAGTATGTGGAGAGAGTGAGCAAGAAGTGAAAAGTTTCCGCCGGAGGCGAATCCGCCTGTGGCGGAAAAAGTTGAATGTCGTAAAGCTTGGCGAGTTGGAAAGAGATGAAACGGGCGCGAGAGTGCCCGTTTGATTTTAAGGCGCCGCACCTCTATATTCGTAGTGATTGCTATGTTGTTATCAAAAAAGAAGGTATTTGTTGCCTTGTCAGGCGGCGTGGATTCGTCGGTTGCGGCGCTGTTGTTGAAAAAAGCGGCTAATCCGGTTGAGTTTTTTAAACTTACCGGACGCCCGGCCCCACGGGGGCTTAGGGGCATGGACGTATATGCGGGATTTATCCGCGGATACAACATTGACGGATGCCAGGACAGGGATTTGGAGGACGCGCGTTCGGTTGCACAGCATCTTGGCATTCCGTTTTATGTGTTTGATTTGGAGGAGGAGTACAAGCGGCGGGTGGTTGATTACCTGCTGGAAGGATACCGCAAGGGTATCACTCCCAATCCTGATGTGGTCTGCAACAGCCAGATCAAGTTCGGGTTGTTTTATGAGAAAGCGCGCGAGGCGGGAGCGGATTATGTCGCCTCTGGTCACTACGCGCGTGTGAAACATCCGCTTTTTACTTTTCGCTCTCAATGTTCAACTCGCGTCTTTGCGGGCACAGACGCGGACAAGGACCAGTCGTATTTTTTGTGGCAGGTGCCGCGTGAGCGGTTTGAGCGCATCTTATTTCCGCTGGGGAAGCTGACCAAAAAGCAGGTTCGCACAATTGCGTGGGATGCAAAACTTCCCACCGCCGAGAAAAAAGATTCGCAGGGCGTGTGTTTTTTGGGAAAGTTCAGGTTTGACGAGTTTTTGAAGGAACATATTAAACCCAAAAAAGGTGACATCGTGGATACCACCGGCAGGAAAGTCGGAGAACACGACGGTGTGTGGTTTTACACGATCGGGCAGGGTCATGGCCTTACCAACACCGCCGGCAGACGTTTCTATGTGGTGAGAAAAGATGTGAAACGAAATCGTCTGATTGTCGCGTACGAGGGCGACGCGATGCTTCGCCAGAAGGAGGTTTCGCTAACCAACTTGAATTTTCTTGATGCCGGCTTTGAACGGCGGTTTGCGCGCGGAGACGTACTTTCCGTATTGGCGCGAGTTCGCTACCGCCAGCCGCTCTTTGAAGCAACGTTGCAGAAAAGTGGAGACGGCAAGGCACTGCTCGTTGCCGACAGAGAGGAGAAACTTTTTCCTGCATCCGGCCAATCGGCGGTGTTTTACAGCAAGAAAGAACAGATGCTGGGGGGAGGGATTATCGTGTGAGTTGAAAATTGGCTTGAATACTCATCAAAAAACGGCCGGCTTAACCTAGCCGTTTTTCCTTTCCACTTTTTCATTCCCACTTTATACTTATGTTATGATTGTCATCTTCACGGGAAACGGAAAGGGAAAAACAACGGCGGCGCTGGGACAGATGATGCGAGCCGTTGGGCAAGGCAGGCGCGCGGTCATGTTTCAGTTCATCAAAGGACCGTGGATCTCGGGGGAACATAAGTTTCTGGGCAAATACAGGAATTTCAGGGGGAAGTTGGAAATCCACCGCGGCGGGAAGGGGTTCGTGGGTATCTTGGGGGACAAACTCCCCCTTTCTGTCCATAAAAAGGCGGCTAAAGAAACGCTTAAAAAAGCCTCCCGCGCAATCCGCTCAAAGAAATGGGACATTGTTGTCTTGGACGAAGTGAATATTGCCGTGTCGCTGGGGCTTGTGAGAGCGTCGGATGTTTTGAAAGTTATTCGCAACGAGCCGCGGGATACGATTGTTATCTTGTCCGGTCGCCATGCTCTAAAAAGTTTTATCCGCCGCGCCGACTTGGCAACGGAGATGAGAGAATTGAAACATCCGTTTAAAAAAGGAGTGAAAGCCCGAGTCGGGTTTGAATTTTAAACATGCCGTTGGGTCAGAAAGCGTTTTGGTTTTTCATTTTCTTCATTGTTGGCGTTTTTCTTGCTGGTGTTGGGATACATTTCTTACTTCTCGTTCTGGGCGTTGTGTTACTGTTCCTCATTCTGTTATTTGTTGGGGCGTTCAAGCAAAACGCCGTTCTTATTTCGCTGGGATTTCTTGTTCTTGCTGTCGCGTTGGGCGGCGTGTACTTTCAATGGTACCAACGGTCGCATCTTGAGAGAGACACCGTGCAGTACGGCGTGCGTCAGCGCATGACCGGAATCGTCTCGTCGCATCCGCAATCATCACCCCGTTCGCAAGGGTTCTTATTGAGAACCGGCGAGGGAAACACATTATTTATTCGCACAACACTCTTCGAGGATATCGCGTATGCGGACATCGTGACTGTCGAGGGCGTTGTGCAGCCGCTTGATGAAACGACGAGGTATCTTGTCAGAGACGGAGCAGTGGGGACGATATCATTTCCCGCTCTTGTTACCGTCACCACAAACACCCAGTTCTCTTTGCAACGCTCACTTTTTGACATACGGGAGCGATTTGTGAATGTCTTTGGGAAAACACTTCCCGCAGATAGTGCGTCGCTTGCCTCCGGGATTCTTCTGGGGCAGGAGAGCGCCGGTTTTTCGCGCGAACTCAAAGACGCGATGAAGCGAAGCGGCACGACGCACTTGGTCGCGCTTTCTGGATATAACATATCGATTCTGGTCATCGCGATTTTCTCGGCGCTCGGGTACATCCTGTGGCGAAGAAGTGCGGCAGTTGTCGCACTTCTTATCATTGCGGCGTTTGTGGTTATGACTGGCGCGGAAGCGTCGGTGGTACGCGCGGCGGTTATGGGTTCCATGGTCATCGTTGCGGAATTTTTTTCGCGCCTGTACGATTTCAAACACAGCATGGCGGTCGCCGCTTTCGTCATGGTCGCGCTCAATCCGTTGATATTGTTTTACGACGTCGGGTTTCTGCTTTCGTTTGTTGCCTTGTGCGGTATCACATACCTGGGTGCCTCACTTGCAAAATGTGCAAGCTTCTCAAATCGCGTTATTGACGGTGTCAAAAACCTCTTTTGTGAAACGGCGTCGGCGCAGCTTGCAGTCATTCCGATATTGTCTGCGTTTTTCGGACAGTTCTCGCTTGCAGGTCTTGTGTCCAACGTCGTCATTCTTCCTCTGGTGCCTCTTCTGATGGGAGTGAGTTTTGTGCAGGGATGTGCAGGTATGATATACGGCCCGTTGGCAAACGTCTTGGCTCTTGCCGTGGCGCCAATCGCCGGCTTCATGATTTTCGTAATGCGGTTTTTTGCGCAAGCGCCGTCCATTACAGCTGCACTGGGATGGGTCGGAGTTGCGGCATACTACGTCGTTCTTGTCCTTGCGGCGCGGCTTCTATACGTAAAAACGAGAGGATATGAATATCGGGCGTAGCGTTCTTCTGGTGCTGGCGCTTGTGGCGCTGGTGGCGGCGGGTGTGTGGTATTCGATCCTTTTTGAGAGCAATAGCGAGGAAGCGCTCTACTTTTTCAATGTGGGGCAGGGAGATGCGCAGATGATTGCCGCAGGACGCGCGCGGTTTTTGATTGATACGGGGCCGGACAGCAGCGTTCTTGGAGAACTCGGGCGGGCATTGCCGTTTCTTGAAAAAAGGATAGACGTGATATTTTTGTCTCATATCCAACAAGATCATGCCGGAGGCGTATTTGAGCTCATTGACCGTTATGATGTCGGGGTAGTGGCATGGAACGGTGTAAGGACTCCTTTGTGGGAAGATCTTTCAAAACGTCTTGCCGAGAAAGACATTGCGGTCGTGGAACTTTCGGCGGGTGATTCGGTGTCGTTTAAGGATCATGTGGTGAGCGTGCTCTGGCCTCAAGCATCTGACGTGCCACCTGAAGTCAACAATACCTCGCTGGTATTACGGTACCGGCGTGGGGATCTGTCGGCTCTCTTTACCGGAGACGTATCTGACAAGGTTGAGAAAACATTGACGCGCCTCTGGGACATTGACGTAGACGTGCTGAAAGTCGCGCACCACGGCTCGAAGTATGCATCGTCGGCGGGTTTCCTGTCCGAGGCAAGTCCCGCTCTTGCGGTGGTTGGCGTGGGAAAGAATTCTTACGGTCATCCCACCGAAGAAGCGCTTGCTCGCCTGAATGCGGTAGGGTCGAGGATTTTGAGGACCGATGCTGACGGAACGATTAAACTTGTACCTCACAACGCCGGCGTGGACGTCTTTTCTCTGACGCGTTGATTTAGGGTTGTTTTCTCTGGTATTGTAAAGCCATGCTCAGAACGTGGATTTCCGAAATTTCCGGAAAAGTTGGAGAGAAAGTTGAATTGTTCGGTTGGGTATCGGTGCGCCGCGACCACGGCAAGATTATTTTCATTGACTTTCGCGACCGCAGCGGCGTGGCGCAGGTGGTATTCTCACCTTCGACCGGCGCGGATGTGTATGAGAAAGCCAAAAAGCTTCGGTCCGAGTGGGTAGTAAAAATCGGCGGGGTTGTCAGAGAGCGCCCCGAGGCAATGAAGAACTCTGCCATCACCACTGGCTCGGTTGAAGTTGAAGCGGCCTTGTTGGAAATACTCAGCGAAGCGAAAACACCGCCGTTTGAGATCGGCACCGACGGGTATGAAGTGGGAGAGGACGTGCGGCTCTCGTATCGCTATCTTGACCTTCGGCGCAAGCGGTTGGCCAAGAATCTGGTGCAGCGCAACAGGGTTATAAAATTTTTCAGAGATTTTCTTGAGCGGGAAGGATTTGTTGAAATCGAGACCCCGATTCTGACCAAGTCCACGCCCGAGGGCGCGCGCGACTACGTCGTGCCCTCGCGCCTGCAGACGGGGAGTTTTTTTGCTCTGCCGCAGTCGCCGCAACAATACAAACAGCTTCTGATGGTCGCTGGTTTTGAACGATATTTCCAAATTGCGCGGTGCTTTCGGGACGAAGACACCCGCGGCGACCGTCAGCCGGAGTTCACCCAGCTCGATGTTGAAATGAGTTTTGTAAACGAGAACGACGTGCTTGACCTCGTGGAGCGGTTGTATTGTGCAATGGTGCGCCGGTTGTATCCCGATAAGAAATTGACGTTGGATGCGGACGGGAAAGTTCCGCGTATGACGTACGCGCAGGTAATGGCGCAGTATAACACGGACAAACCGGACCTCAGGCGCGACAAGAACGACCCCGATGAGCTTGCATTTCTGTTCGTGGTTGACTTTCCGATGTTTGAGTGGAAGGAAAGGGAGCGGCGTTGGGATGCGGTGCACCATCCGTTCACCGCTCCAAAATGTGCCGACGGTTCGACGGACAAAGAGGAAATTCTGGAGATGCTACACAAAGACGCCGGCACACTCCTCGCACAGCAATACGACTTTGTGCTCAATGGATATGAAATCGGCGGCGGCTCAATCCGCACGCACGATGCCCAGGTGCTCAAGAAAGTTTTTGAAACCATGGGCAACAAACCCGAGGACGTTGAGAAAAAGTTTGGGCATATGTTTGAAGCGTTCTCGTACGGCGTGCCGCCGCATGGCGGCATCGCTCCCGGCATTGATCGCCTGATTATGGTGCTTGAAAACGAACCCAACATCCGGGAAGTAATCGCGTTCCCGAAGACCGGCGACGGCAGGGATCTGATGATGCATGCGCCCTCTGAGCTCGACAAGGAACAGCTTGGGGAGCTTCATATTCAGGTGAAAGATAAAAAATAGAAGGTTTATAAAGTGGAGAACAAAAGCTCAAAAGAGAGAACGCTGGTGCTTTTAAAACCCGACGCGGTGCAGCGAAACCTGGTGGGGGAGATCATCAAGCGATTCGAGCAGGTGGGGCTCAAGATCGTCGGCTTAAAACTCGTTCATCCGACGCGCGAGCAGGCGTGGAAGCACTACGTCAAAAGCGATGCGGAAATTACAGCCTTGGGAGAACGTTCCATTGAAGGGAAGAAAAAATGGGGAGTTGAGGTACACGATGATCCCACTGAATTGGGAAGAAAAATCGTCGATCGCCTTGTAAAGTTTTTAACCGCAAGTCCCATCGTGGCAATGGTGCTTGAGGGAAACAAGTCGGTGCCGTTGGTGAGAAAGCTTGTCGGCTCAACCGAGCCCCTGCAGTCGGATGTAGGAACCGTTCGGGGCGACTTTACACTCGATTCGTACGAGATATCCGATAACGGCGACCGGGCGGTGCGCAATCTGGTGCATGCGGCATCAAGCGTCGAGGATGCGGTGTACGAGATAAACGTGTGGTTCAAACCGAATGAACTGCTGAACTACAAACACATCCGGGAGACGGTGCTCTACGATGTCAATTTCGATACCATTAACGAGTAATGCATATGTCCAACGAACACGAAAAAAACCTCGGTTACAAACCTTCCGACTACCTGGTGGGCGGTAAGGTTGAGAAAGAAGCGCTTGCGGGTGACCCGGAAGTCCCCACCTACCTTCGAGCGATTCTTCAGGGACAGGATCCGGTAACGGCAGAAAACGCCCGGACCCTTCTTGACACCTTTGAAGGAAATATGGATCGTTACGGAATTGTGCCGGGCGATGTCAAACTGGCACTGGTGCGGATTTCAGCGGGCCAAAAAGAGGATTTGTCACCCGAGGAGCGGGAGAAAGTCTTGACGTTTGTCACAAAAGCTTTTGAGAAATAGTTATCCACATCCCGCCTCTTGTTGACATTGCATCGGGCGGGAGTATGCTGTGGGTGAGCTCTGCAAAAAGTTTCGGATCAAACCGTTATTTTTGGGAGAATAAGAGTGCGAGTCTCTGAGGGGATTTCGCTGAATTCACCCACCTGGCCTTGTGCCGGAACATCTTTTATGCAGGGCTCGCGCGGGTGCCCAACCTCGGTTGGGCGTTTGCGTGCTATGGTTCATGTGAGAAATCCGCTGTTATGAAAATCTGTGCCATTTGCGGGAAAGGTTCGCGGATGGGAGGAGCGCGAAAAAAACTTCGCGGCAACTACAATCCGGTGAGCTGGTCACGCAAGTATCCGAATCTGCAGAAAACAAGAGACGCTTCGGGGAAGCGGATTGTCGCGTGCGCGTCATGCATTAAGAAGATGGGGAAGAAAACAAGTTGAAAGTGAAACGGGAGATCGTATCGAGGGAGGAAATTCGGAAGGGCGCAACGCCCTTTTGTTTTACTGTCTTGATTTAGTTTTTTGTAAGCGGGATACTTGATAGGCATTTGATGTAAAACGGGTCGTAGTATACCGGCAGTACGTCCCGCTGACTCTTGAATATTCGGGGTGTCGTATAGTGGTAGTACGCATGCATGGGGTGCATGTAGTCCGAGTTCGATTCTCGGCACCCCGACACAAGAATATTAAGAGCGGGATAGACCGGGTTCCCTGCCCGCCGGCCCGCTCCGCCGTAGTCTTAGCGAGGCGAGCAGGCAGGAATTCCCGCTTGCCCGATCGTAGCCCCGATGTGTTGATTGGGGCGGAGGCGGGGCGGCCCGACCAACACTTTCTCAAATGGTTTTTTGGTATAATTTCATATAGCATACGAGGTGACCTATGAGCGAAGCATTACTCGAAAAAGAGCCCAAGATAGACAAACAGAGTCAGCCGGAGACGGCAGAGGAACAGCAATTCTCCACTGAGCAACGCGAGGGCACTATCCACGACGATTTTCGTGGCGAAGTGACATTTCGTGCTCACTGGCAGGAAATATTGCCGTCGGCAGCGCGTGAAGAAGTTCTCGCCTGTATGCGCCGCGACCATGTGTCCGAGCCTTTCGACTATCTCTATACATCACTGGAGTCCGACGGCAAAATGCACTGGCATCTCAAAATAATCCCTGAGGACATCGAACGGTATCGGGAAGAGATCGAGCTCTGGTCTCCTCATGAAGCCGGTGATCAGCCCCGTACCTAAAACAGCGCGCCGCTTTCCGTGACGCGCTCCCTTTTGTTTTTTATGAATCGGCACCTGACAAAACATGCCGTCTTGGCTTTCCGGCGGCGGGTCTATGCGCATTGGCACAAGCACGGCAGAAATTTTCCATGGCGGAAAAGAATTACGCCGTACCGGGTATTTGTATCCGAAGTGATGCTTCAACAGACGCAGGCGGCCAGAGTTGCACCCGTATTCGAGGCGTTCGTGAAACGATTTCTGTCATTTGCCGCTTTAACGCGCTCGCCGCTTGCGCGCGTGATGCGTGCCTGGCAGGGGCTGGGATACAACCGGCGGGCGCTGTATTTAAAAAAAGCTGCACAAACAGTGATGCGCAACCACAAAGGAAAACTTCCCCGCGAGGCGGCTCTTCTTATAAAACTTCCTGGCATAGGCCCGGCCACTGCTGGATCCATTACGGTATTTGCGTTCAATAAACCGGCCGTTTTCGTGGAAACAAACATCCGTTCGGTGTTTTTGCATCTTTTCTTTGAGAAGCGGCAAAATGTTTCCGATAGAGAACTGATACCGCTGATTGAACAAACCCTCGATTGCGCCCATCCACGCCGCTGGTACAGCGCATTGATGGACTGGGGAGCGACTCTCAAAGTCACGCGTCAGAATCCTTCGCGCCGAAGCAGACACCATCTTACACAGAAACCGTTTCAAGGATCCAGTAGGCAACTTCGGGGTTCTATTCTGCGCTACCTGGTGCATGTACAGCATGCGGCCGCATCGTCACTGCATCGGAGTATGCGCGGATTTTCCGGGCGGCGCATTGACCGAGCGCTCAGAGAACTGGCAAAAGAAGGTATCGTAGTGCGGCACGGTGTGCGCTTTAGCATCGCGCCCTGAAACGATATACTGAACGTGTATGTCCAGAAGACAACTGCGTTTTCTCATTGAGCAGGGAATTGCCCAAGGCATTTCGAAAGAGGATCTACTGCGCAACCTGATCTTTGGAGGGTGGCGTTATGAGGAGATATCGCAGGAGCTTGACGCGATGCATCAGGAGGGGGAAATTCCCGACGATTTCTGGAAGCGCGTTGTAAACGTTCGCGCATTTGTCCCGCGCCGCGTCCAGACCGTTGAGGGAGCACTGGGAATCGAACCACCAAAATCTTCTCAGTCGCTTGCGATGTTGGTTAAAAAACATCAGGCGGTTGTTTTTACCGCCGTGGGCACAGCGCTTGCGCTTGCGGTGGCGGTGCTGCTTTTCAATTTCTTATATCTGCAATCGCCGCGCGTCGTTCTGGCACGGATGCTTAAGGTGGTAGCGGCCGCTGATTCTTTTGAATATTCATTAGTTATTGAGGCCTCAGGAGGTAGTGACCCGTTTATTGCCTCGGTCTTTGGAGAAGGACCGGTGCATGCAACTGCCCGGGGGATTTTTGCTGTGTCTGGCGGGGAGCATCCGAGCCATTCGGTTGTTGTGAATATAACGGGGCAGCGGGAATCCACCGTGTGGAGCGCGGCATCGATTGTTCGAGCGGGCATGGACTGGTTTTTTAAGCTCAGTGAACTTTCCGCTCCGCCTCCGTTGGGCGTTCGCGCCAAATCGGTGGAGGGACGGTGGGTTGTCAACGCGCCGCTGGGACGCCTGCGGACGCTGGAGGCGGCGGGACCGGCGGCGTTCTTTTCGGCTCTGAGCGTTGCATGGCGAACGGGCTCGGAAAACATCAGTGCGGTACGCGAAGAGTTGCTTGGAATTGACACGTCGTCGAAGCGGGTCAAAAAAATCGGGCGTGAAGAGGAAAACGGCATCTCTCTTTATCATTTTCAGTTTGTTCCCGGCAAAGCAGCGGCGCTTGATTTCTTGAGCCGTTTGACGGCAGATATGGAGTATCCCACTGAAGCTGGATTTGTGGAGCACAGTGCACTGGCGCAGGTTCTTTCGGATGGTCAGTGGGATGTGTGGGTGGATGCGGACGACTTCTACCCGCGGTGTGTCATTGTCAGAAGCCGCGTTGCCTCGGCGCCGATCTATAGCATTGAGATGACGCTGAAGCAGTTTGGTACCGCCGCGCCTATTGAAGTTCCTTGGGACGTGATATCATTTGAGGCATTTGAAGGTAATTTGTTGCGGTAGCGTATGAACAACCTTGTCGTATACGTCTTTATCTACGTTGTCATTGTTATCTCGGCGGTGGTGCATGAATTTGCGCACGGCTGGGTTGCATGGCGGCTGGGTGATACAACGGCCAAGGACGAAGGCCGGCTCACGCTCAATCCTCTGGCGCATATCGATGTGTTCGGAACGGTGATTGTTCCGATTATTTCACTGCTTTTGGGAGGAGTGTTTTTGGGATGGGCAAAGCCGGTGCCGTACAACCCGTTTGCGCTCTCCGACCGGCGATGGGGAACGCTCAAGGTGGGCGTGGCGGGACCCGCTTCGAATTTTATCGTTGCGCTCATTTTGGGTCTTTTGCTGCGAGGCGTTGTGTCGGGAATTATCCCGGTGACCGCCGCCGCCGCCGAGCTTTTGGGGTTTGTAGTGTATGTGAACATCTTTTTAGCGCTGTTTAATCTCATACCCTTGCCGCCGCTTGACGGTTCAAAAGTTCTTGGGTCGCTTGTGCCCGGCTTTTACCGGTCACTGGCGTACATGAGTGCGTGGGGGCTTTTTGCCGCGCTTCTGATTGCGTTCTATGTCCTGCCGCCTCTGGCGCGACTGTTATATCTTTTGATCACCGGCGCTCCAGCGTGAAGAAATGCGTGTTTTCTTGACAGCACGCGCGTTCTTTTGGTATGGTGCTATCGTTCGCCGCGGGGGCGTTTTTTATCACCCGTGGCGTCGTATCGTGTGCCGACAATCAGACAACTGGTGAAAAAGGGGAGAAAGCGACTGCTGAAGAAATCCAAATCTCCCGCAATGGGGTTTTATTTTAATACCATCAAGAATCGGCCGGTGTTTTCATCGAGTCCGTTCAAGCGCGGCGTGTGCACCAAGGTTTTTACGACGACTCCCAAGAAGCCGAATTCGGCGTTGCGCAAGGTTGCACGCGTGCGCCTGACCAACGGCATGGAAGTGACGGCCTATATCCCCGGCGAGGGACACAATCTGCAGGAACACTCGGTGGTGATGATTCGGGGCGGGCGCGTCAAGGATCTTCCGGGCGTGCGCTATCACATCGTGCGCGGGCGACTCGACGCGGCCGGTGTTGAAGCACGCAAGCAGGAACGCTCAAAATACGGCGTGAAGAGCAAGCACTAAACCGCAGGCGTGATGGATGATATCGTTATATGAGAAAAAGAAAAGTGCAAAAGCGAGCAATTGAACCAGATGTGCAGTATGACAGCGTCACCGTCGCCCGTTTCATCAACTACCTGATGCAGCAGGGTAAGAAAGCCGTCTCGCAGCGCATCGTCTACGACGCGCTGGACGCGGTTGCGAAAAAGACGGAGAAGAATGCGCTTGAGGTTTTGGATAAAGCAATTGAGAACGCCGGACCGCTCTACGAGGTGGTCTCGCGGCGTGTGGGAGGTGCAAACTACCAAGTGCCTCGTGAAGTACGTCCGGAACGAAGATTCTTTCTGGCATGCCGCTGGATCATTGGAGGTGCTCGCATGGTTAAAGGACGTGCGATGTCACAGAAACTTGCCGACGAACTTGCTGCCGCATACAACAACGACGGCTACGCGATTAAAAAGAAGCAGAACGTGCACAAAATGGCAGAGGCCAACCGCGCCTTTGCGCACTTTGCCCGCTAAGCGTTTGGCGAGTGTGATGCTGCATCACCATCACTTTTGTATGCCCCGAACATATCCGCTTGAGAAATACCGCAATATAGGCATCATCGCGCATATTGATGCTGGAAAGACGACCGTGACCGAGCGAGTGCTTTTTTACACCGGTATTTCCCACAAGATAGGCGAGGTGCACGAAGGACAGGCAATTATGGATTGGATGGAGCAGGAACGCGAGCGGGGCATCACCATCACCTCGGCTGCGACGACCTGTTTTTGGACGCCGGTGCGCGACATCATTTTGTGTGCGGGCGACGAGGACAAAGCAAAACTGCGTACCCAGAAAGAACATCGCGTCAACATCATCGACACTCCCGGCCACGTTGACTTTACCGCCGAGGTCGAACGGTCACTGCGGGTGCTTGACGGGGGCGTAACGGTGTTTGACGGCGTTGCGGGCGTTGAGCCGCAGTCAGAAACCGTGTGGCATCAGGCGGATAAGTACAGGGTGCCGCGTATGTGCTTTATCAACAAAATGGACCGCATGGGCGCAAGTTTTGAGAAGTCGTTTCAATCCATCCGCGAGCGACTTAATCCTTATGCGGTTGCGGTGCAAATTCCCATCGGACTGGAGGAGCATTTTCGCGGCGTCGTGGATCTTCTGGAGAAGAAAGCATATGAGTTTGAAGGTGAGCACGGCGAGACGGTCCGTGAGATTCCGGTTCCTGCCGACATGAACGAGGAAATCGCGCACAGGCATCACGAACTGGTTGAGAGAATCGTGGAGCACGATGAAAAACTGATGGAGCGGTACCTGGGAGGGCACGAACCTTCCGCAGGAGAACTGCGCGCCGTTTTGAGAAAAGCGGTGATTTGCAACGAGCTCTTCCCCGTATTCTGCGGCAGCGCCTTGCGCAACAAGGGAGTTCAGCTTTTGTTGGACGGCGTTGTCGATTATCTCCCTTCGCCGCTTGACATCGAGACACTCAAGCCGATTGTCGGTATTGACGTCAAGACCGGTCAGGAAGTCATTCGCCGCCTCGACGACGCCGAGCCGCTGACCGCGCTTGCGTTTAAAGTTGCAACTGATCCGTTCGTGGGAAATCTGACATACTTTCGCATCTACAGCGGGGTGATGCAGAAAGGCACGTATGTGCTCAATTCAACAACGCGGAACCAGGAGCGGGTTGGGCGCATCGTTCGCATGCACGCGAATCACCGCGAGGATGTCGATGAAATGTACGCAGGAGACTTGGGTGCAATCGTCGGTCTTAAGAACACTACCACCGGCGATACGCTCTGCGATCCTGACAACGCTGTTATTCTTGAACAAATCATATTCCCGGAGCCTGTGATCAATCTTAAGATTGAACCTAAAACGAAAGCCGACCAGGAAAAACTGGGGCTTGCGCTCAAGCGCTTGTCGGACGAGGATCCCACGTTCAGAGTTTCAGGCGATCAGGAAACGGGAGAAACCATTATTGCGGGGATGGGGGAGCTGCATCTGGAGATCATCGTCGACCGCATGCGCCGTGAGTTTGGCGTTGAGGCGACGGTGGGACGCCCGCAAGTCGCGTATAAAGAAACCATTCGCGCTGCATCTGAAGCGGAAGGGAAATATATCCGTCAGTCGGGAGGCCGCGGCCAGTATGGCCACGTGAAGATTGAACTTCAGCCGCTTGAGCGCGGCAAGGGATTTGTGTTCGTCAACCGGATCAGAGGGGGTATCATCCCGCAGGAGTTTATTCCCGCCGTTGAGAAAGGGATCAGGGAAGCGCTCTCGCGCGGCGTTGTCGCGGGTTTTCCGATGACCGACGTGGAAGCAACGCTCTTTGACGGATCTTATCATGAGGTTGATTCGTCGGAATCCGCGTTTAAAATCGCCGCTTCCATGGCGCTGCAGGATGGCGCCAAGCGTGCCAATCCTGTGATCCTTGAACCGATTATGCGCGTGCAGATTATTGTGCCGCAGGAATTCATGGGAGACGTGACTGGCGATCTTAACGCCAAGCGTGGACGGATCACCTCCATGGAGGATCGGCTCATGATCAAGATTATCAATGTACAAGTGCCACTTGCGGAAATGTTCGGGTATGCTACGTCATTGCGTTCGATGACGCAGGGCCGCGGAACGTTTACCATGGAACCATCTCACTACGAGGAGGCACCCAAGACCATTGAAGCTCAGATCATTGAAGGTCGCGCTCAGGTACGGTAAGGTGAAAGATATGGCAGAGTATCGGATCGACTGTACCAATAAGCGGCTGGGGAGAGTAGCGTCTGAGATCGCGGTCATTTTGCAAGGGAAAAAGAGTCCTTTGTACAATCCCCGACTCCTTGGGAACGACAAGGTTGTGGTAATCAACATCGATAAGCTTTCGGTCAGCGGCAGCAAGGCAGATCAGAAAGTGTACTTTGCGCATAGCGGCCGCATTGGACACCTGAAGCAGCGTTTGTTTAAAAATGTGGTTGCACAGCACGGTATGCAGTGGGTGCTCCGACATGCGGTGATGCGGATGCTTCCCAAAAACCGCCTCGCGGCTCGGCGCATCAAGAATCTTATTTTTGAATAATATCCTATGGCAAAGACGACGACAAAAGAATCTGTCAAGCGCTCACGTCCTGCGGTGCAGGGGAAGTACGTTGAGGGTGTAGGACGGCGAAAAACTTCCATCGCGCGCGTCAGGATTGTCCATACGGCAGCCAAAAGCAGCATGCCTGATTTTACCGTCAATACAAGACCAATCGCGTCGTATTTTTCGCTCGCTGTTCATCAGCGGATGGTCAGAAGTCCTTTGACGGTGCTGGGTGTGGAAAAAGAATTCCGGGTTTCGGCAAAAGTTGTTGGCGGCGGCGTCGCGTCGCAAGTGGGTGCTGTTCGACACGGCCTTGCGCGTTCGTTGGTCGCTTTTAACTTCGATTTTAAGAAGAAGCTGAAGCCGTTTGGGTTTCTGACACGCGATCCTCGGATGGTTGAGCGAAAGAAATACGGTCTCAAGAAAGCGCGCCGGGCACCGCAGTGGTCAAAGCGGTAAAACAATACTCTGTATGCCGACGGTTTCGTGGAAGATGCTTGGAGTGTCGCTTGCGGTTATTGTGGCAGCGTATGCGGCAGTGATGACTTTTGAATGGTACGAGACGTTTACGTGGGTTGATATCCCCTTGCATTTTGCCGGTGGAGCGTGGGTTGGAGCCCTGTTTTTTGCTTTGTTCGGAAATGTTTTCGGCGGCGCCGTGGCGACTCACACGTGCGAGCGCACGAAGGTACTGGTGCTGGCGGTGTCACTCGCGGCGTTGGTGGGAGTGGGATGGGAAATTTTTGAGTACTGCGTGTCAACCTGGACCGGCATCTATATGCAGCCCAGCATCGCCGACACAATGGGCGACTTTGTTATGGATATCGGCGGTGCGCTGACTATTGGCTTTTGGTTTCTCTACATCCGACGGCCGAGAACATCAGAGATGCCCGAAAGGTGATGTTATAAAAGAAGTTGCTACTTGAATTGGAGGGGGAATTGCGCGAGCACCCCCTCTTTTTTGAACGTGAACAACAAATCACGGTCAACGTCGTACCGGAGTGCGGATACATCATCTTCGAGCAGCGGAGGCTGATTAATGGGTTCCAAAGAGCTGATCTCGGCAAACGTGATCTTGTCGGGGTAGTGTACCAGCAGGTGGTACGAATCCTTAAACCAGACGATGTGTGTAATGCGCGCGGCGTTCACCAACCCCAGCCGCACTGTCTGGCCCGCTCCTTTGTCCAGCACATCTCCGTCGTCAGCGAGGAAATATATAAACACCTGACCATTTTTGTCCTGAAACAGAACCTTTTTTTTGTCTGGAGAAAACGAAACTGATTGTGCGGAGTGCGCAATTTGGTTCATCTGTTGATTTGATGCGTCGTAGAGCCAGAGGGCTCCGTTGTCGAGCAAGATCGCAAAGAAACTCTCCGTGAGTGCGTCAAGCGATGCAATCTGATTCTGTTCGAACGGCAGGTTGTACGAAGAGGCAAGCCGGTTAAGCGCCAAGTCGAACACTTCCAGTGTTGCCGACGCTGTCCCCGTTAAAGATGTCGATGTTGCTGAGGGTGCGGTGAAGTATAGATTGCTTCCTTTGGTGAAGACGTCACCGACCGCGCTCTTTGCTATCGATACCGCATCATTTCTTTCAATATCGATGCGGTACAGACCGCTCTTTGTTTGCGCAATGAGGATTTTTGGTTGTGTGGGATTGGGGATAACGTTGATGATTTTCTGCCGGAAGAACGTCGCCGCCCGCGACGTGAGGTTCACGAGAGCTTGTACCCCCTCAATGGACTCGAGGTAATACGTTCCTTTCGTACTGTCTTGAGTGAGGATGCTTGTACCCGAAACGGCAACGAACGTATCGCCGCTTAAATCCTCACGAACCCGTGAAGGAGTAAGCGTCTTGGGAACGAGCAAGATGTTGAGCAGCCTGACGACGGTGCCTGGCTGGACTTCTATATTCTTTTCGTAGTCGTGGTAGCCGTCTTTAATGAGCTGGAGGCGGTAACGCTTGGGAAGAACATTTGCGATGAAGATACCGCTGCGGAGAATTCCCGACGAGTCCTGGCGGACCTGACCCGAAAGATACACCTCGACATCGCGGGGGGTGCTGTCGATATAAACGCCGCCGACTTTCACGACGGCAAACCCGCCAATATCGACTCGAAACCCCTGCGAGTAAGCGACGACAAGAATCCCGCCGATGCAGAAAACGGACACAAAGAAAATAAACAGGCGTTTTCGAAACCGTGCATTCATAATTGCATGCGCCGCGGCAAGTCACTATAATCATACTAATGGTACATCACGGTCGCGTGGTTTGAAAGCATGAAATTTCTTGTTCGCGGCAGGCGAAAACTTGAAGGTGCGGTGAACGTACGCGGCGCGAAAAACGCCGCTACCAAGATGATGGTAGCGTCGTTGTTGACCCGGGAGCCGCTCATACTCGAGAACTTTCCTTTCATCGGAGATACGGATGTGACGGGGGAACTGTGCAGAACGTTCGGAACAACACTTACCCCCGATCTGAAACGCAGCTCTCTGGTGTTGCAGACGGCGGAAATTATACAACATGAAGCGCCGCGGTTTTCGCGGCGCA
>CAYGZT010000042.1:0-1586 GCA_964354445.1 uncultured Candidatus Saccharibacteria bacterium | reverse complement strand
TTGTCGGGTCCCAGCACCAGTCCGAACATTGTATGTTCGGGCGTAGGAACGTCGCGGCTGGCGTAGATTTTTTTGATTACCGCCGCAAACTGTCTGAAATGGAGCGCCTGCTCGTCTCCCACCACGTACAGCATCACGTCGGGTCTGAATTTTTTGAGACGGTGCTGGTAACTTGCAATCTCTCGGGTCATATAGAGCGTTGAGCCGTCCGATTTTTGTATCAGCGCCGGCGGAAGGCCTTCCTGTTCGAGCGGCACAATCAACGCTCCTTCGCTTTTTTGCACCATACCCGCGTCGGTCAGCTCTTTGATAACGCGGGCGCTGTCGGATGCGTACGTACTTTCACCTTTCACTACGTCAAAACGCACGCCCAGGAGCCGATAGAGCTTGTTGAAATCTTTGAGTGATTCGTCCAAAAACCACTCAAGCAGCTGTGTGTTTTCCTTGTCTTTCGCTTCGAGTTTTTGAAACTCGGCGCGCGCTTCCGCTTCGAGTCCGGGGTCATTTTTCGCTTCCTGATGAAACCGCACGTACAGCGCGAGCATCTCCTCGATGGGGGAGGAATCAATGCGCTTTTTTTCACCCCATCGGCGGTATGCGACGATGAGCTTTCCGAACTGAGTCCCCCAGTCTCCCAGATGATTCCAGCGGATGACGCGGTATCCCAAAAACTCGTGCAGGCGCGCAAGAAAATCCCCCAGAATCGTCGCCCGCAGATTCCCCACGTGCATCGGTTTTGCGACGTTTGGGGACGAGAACTCGACGATGATTTTTTGGCGGTGCGCGGTACGAAAATCCTTCGGTGAAAGCACCGCAAGATGTGCACATGACCGCTCAAAAACGGTTCGTGCAAGAAAAAGATTCACGAATCCCCCTCCGGCAACCTCAATTTTTGCGACGGTGCCGGCGTACGCTGTTTCAAGATGCGTTTTGATGCGCTCGGCGATTTCCGGCGGTTTTTTGCCGAGGCGTGGCGAGAGCGTGAAGGCGATGTTTGAAGAATAATCCCCGAACGCGGGGATGTTTTTTGCCTCAACGCTAAACTCGCAGTCCTTGACACCCCACAAGTTTGCTGCGGAGTCCTTGAGAATGCCGAAAACGAGCTCCCGTGGGGAAATAAAACGGCGTTTCATCGCAATATGTCCCAGCATATCGCACGGCGGAGGGTTTAGCAATCGGCCGCAACAGACGGTTTGTTTCGGAAAAGTACTTGACCGAGAGGTTTACGAACACGGCCCCCTCGCCTAGCGCAGGGGGCCGCATTAATTTCTTACTCTGGTGTGTCTTTTCTCTCAGTCAATCTTAAGCAGTTCTTTCATCCGTTTCTTGTCAAATCCGATAACAATCTCTCCGTTTATGTCAATCACCGGAACGCCCATCTGCTTTGATTTTTCAATCATCTCTTTTTGGGCTTGCATGTCCTCGGCGACATTGTGCTCGGTGTAGGCGATATTGTGCTGTTTTAAAAACATCTTTGCCATCTGGCAGTAGGGGCAGGTGGGGGTGGAGTAGATAATGACGGTGGGCATAGTGTGGTTGGTTAGTAATACGGGCAAATATACCCATAGCGAGGTGTCAGGTCAATG
>CAYGZT010000041.1:0-6050 GCA_964354445.1 uncultured Candidatus Saccharibacteria bacterium | reverse complement strand
CTCAAAAGTGCGAACCTCGAAGAAGCCGTTGATTTGAATTTGCGCACCATCAGTCCCGTTGAATTGGCGCAAACGTATCATGGATACCACCGCGTCGGCATCACGCGAACGGGAGAAATTGAACTTCTTGGATCATTTGTGGAGCGGGGTATCGTTGACCCTCTGTATGATGCATTGTCCGAAGCTGCGTTTATAGCGGTTGCGGTCGAGCAGCGGGCACTGTCCTTGATACGCATCATCGCCAACCACAGCGCTGATTTTGACTGGCAGGCGGCGTACTGTCTGCTGCATATAACTAGCGACGGTCTCAGTTTCTCCATTGTGCGCGGCGGGTCATTGTACTTTAACCGTTTTGCGTCCTGGAGCTTAATTCCGGGTGCGGCGGGAGATGGACGCGAAATTTCAATGTCGGATTTTCGCAACATCGTCGTGCAGGAAAGCCACCGGGTTATCAACTATTACGCGAGTCGCTTCGGCGACCACCTGACGGCAATCTACGTTATTGCACCGGGACTTTCCGAGGCGGTGCAGACAATTATGCGGGAAAATTTCTCGTACAGCGTTCGATCGCCGGCGCTCAAGGATTTTGTTATGGATGATACGTGGCTTCCGTCTCTGGGAGCCGCACTCAGGGGACTTGAAAGTAAAGCGCGCGATATTCAGATCAGTTTAGCGCCCGAGGGTGCACGGGAGCAGTTCTTTCACTCTCAAACGCTGGTGTTCATCCGCCTCTGGCGCGCCATCATCGCATCGGCATTTTTTGTCATCTTGGTTGCATTTCTGGGCGCGTTTCTCTTTCTCAGCAGTTTGGTCACGCGGCTTAATGACGAGATGGCGAATCTTTCGACCAATTTTAACACTACATATCTTGAGGCGCTGCGCGGCGAAGCCGCAAAATTCAACACATATGTTGATCGGGCACTTACGGCGCGGGGACAGCAAACGCGGTGGGAAAACATTATCCAGAGCATATTTGAGGCCGCTGGCCAAGACGCGACCGTAAAGCGGCTCTCGATATCGGACCCTACTGCGCCGGTTTTACTAGACGCGGAGGCACCTAGTGAGAGCAACGCCGTCGCATTCAAAAACAAGCTTGAAAAACTCTCCTTTGTCGGAGCGGTCGACCTTCCGCTGGCCAACCTGCTTCCGGTCAGCTCCTCAACTATTGCGTTTCGCATCACCTTTACGCTCAAGTAGCGGGTACACTGTCCCGCCGCCGGCGCATCGGACAAGCACCGGCAGTTTGGATTTACGGCGGCGGCGGTATATCGTACAATACAGTGAGAAGAAGTTCGCTGTTTTTATTTGGGCATGAAACCGTTTGACCACGTTGCAATCGAAAAGAAATGGCAGGAACGCTGGGAGCGCGACAAGCTTTACCGCGCCTCCGATGACGATCCTCGCAAGAAATTTTACGCGCTGGTTGAGTTTCCCTATCCTTCCGGCGAGGGGCTGCATGTGGGGCACCCGCGCTCGTACACCGCGATGGATGTCATTGCACGCAAGCGCCGCATGGAAGGATATAACGTGCTGTTTCCCATCGGCTGGGACGCATTCGGACTTCCGGCGGAAAACTACGCGATTAAGACCGGCATTCATCCCAAAATCACAACCCAAGAAAATATCGAGACATTCAGGCGACAGCTGAAAGCGCTGGGGCTTTCGTTTGACTGGTCGCGCGAGATAAACACCGCCGACCCTTCTTACTACCGCTGGACTCAGTGGATATTCTTACAGCTTTTTTCGCGCGGACTCGCGTATAAAACGCTCACCGACATCAACTGGTGCACGTCCTGCAACGTGGGACTTGCCAATGAGGAAGTGGTCGGGGGGCGGTGCGAACGCTGCTCTGGAGCGGTGGTGCGGCGGGCGCGTTCGCAGTGGATGCTTCGCATCACCGCCTATGCTCAGCGTCTCCTCGATGACCTTGAGACCGTCGATTTTCCTTCACGCGTTAAGAAGCAGCAGATTGACTGGATCGGACGCTCAGAAGGCGCTCTGATAAGATTTCCCGTAGCCGGAACGGAAGTTTCGATCGAAACGTTCACGACGCGGCCAGATACGCTCTTTGGGGCTACGTTTCTGGTTTTGGCTCCGGAACACGAAGCAATTTCAAGTCTGAAATCCAAAATTGAAAACTTCAAGGAAGTGACGGCATACGTTCAGAAGGCAAAGAAAGCGGAGGTAAAGCGAAAAGATGCCGAGAAAGAAAAAGGAGGCGTCGTGCTGAGGGGAGTTGAAGCGACGAATCCCGCCACGGGTGAAAAGATTCCCATCTGGGTTTCCGACTATGTGATGACCGCCTACGGAACTGGCGCCATTATGGCGGTACCGGCGCACGATGAGCGCGATCTTACGTTTGCCCGGATGTTTGGTCTTCCCGTTCGCACCGTTATCAAGCCGGAGGGCAAAGCGCCTGACATCGAAGCGTACGAGGGACACGGCACTATTGTGAATTCGGGGAAATTTGACGAAATGTCTTCGCGGGAGGCGGCGGAAGTTATGGCTAAAGAGTACGGCAAGGTCACCGTTCGCTATAAACTCCGCGACTGGGTTTTTTCGCGCCAGCGGTACTGGGGAGAGCCGATTCCGCTTGTGTTCTGCGCGCATTGTGAAGCACAATCGCGGATGATCGCGGATCAAGACGCAGATAAACGCGGACATCAAGCGCAGATAAGTGCGGATGTGGAAGCAGATAAACGCGGATTAGGCGAAAACATCAGCGTAAATCCGCGTGGCAATCCGCGTGAATCCGCGTTGTTTACCAAAGGTGAACTGTTAAATCCCGGGTGGGTGGCGGTACCCGAAAACCAGCTTCCGGTAACGCTTCCGGAACTGGAAAAATTCCGTACCACCGAAACCGGCGATTCTCCGCTGGCGCTGGTACCAAAGTGGGTGAACACGACCTGTCCGCGCTGCGGCGGCCCCGCGCAGCGTGAAACCGACACCATGCCGCAGTGGGCCGGCTCGTCGTGGTATTGGCTGCGCTACACCAACCCGCGCAACGACTCGGCGCTTGCCGACAGGAAGAAGCTGGAATATTGGACATGCCGCTCGCCTGCCCGAAGCGGACAGTGCGAAGGAGGGGTTGACTGGTATAACGGCGGCATGGAACACACCACTCTGCATCTTTTGTATTCCCGCTTTTGGCACAAGGTTCTCTGGGACGTCGGCGCGGTGCCCACGCCCGAACCGTACGCCAAACGCACGTCGCACGGCCTCATTCTGGGAGAGGGCGGTGCCAAAATGTCAAAGTCGCGCGGCAACGTCATCAATCCCGATGACATGGTCAAGAAGTTCGGAGCCGACGCGTTTCGCGTGTACGAAATGTTCATGGGTCCGTTTGAGGAAGCAATCCCGTGGAGTATGGAGGGGATACGGGGCGCGCAGAGGTTTTTGGAGCGGACGTGGAAAATGCGAGAGCTGGTTGATGAAAGCGCGCCCTCGCCCGAGGCGACACGCCTGCTTCACGCGACGGTAAAAAAAGTTTCCGACGACATCGAATCGATGAACTTCAACACCGCCGTCTCGTCGCTGATGATTATGCTCAACACAATGGAGCGCTGGAAAAAAATTCCAAAGGAGGTTTTTGAAACGTATCTGATGCTGCTCTCACCGTTTGCGCCGCATTGCGCCGAGGAACTGTGGGAGGAACTCGGGCACACAACCTCGATTTTTGCAAAACAGTGGCCTGCGTATGACCCTTCGCTTGTGAAAGGACCGACGGTGACGATTGCGGTTCAAATCAGCGGAAAAACCCGCGGCACGATCGAAACGAAAAGGGGAGCGTCTCAAGACGAAGTGCTCTCTCTGGTCAAAAACGATGAACGTCTTAGGCGGTACATTGTCTCGGGCATCGAAAATGTCGTGTTCGTGAAAGACAGGATTATCAACCTCATCGTAACCGCGTCGGTATGATGAAAGGAGTTGCGATTGCCGCAGCGGTGATCGTCGCCGCGCTGATGGTGTTCAGTTACATCAATGCGAATGCCAAGCGGCGGCCCGTAGAACGCATCGCGCCCTACGTGGAGTACAGCAATAAGTTCAACTAGCGAAAAAACGGCTCTGTTACGGTCTCTTTTCCAGCATTGTGCGCACAATGCGCTCTTTTTTGTTCCGAAGAAGCCTGACGGTGACGGTTTTGCCGATTTTCGCCTCCTCGAGAAAATCCTGAAGCGTGAACGTCGGCGTCAGCGGTTTTCCGTCCAGCGCGATGATAATGTCCATTTCTTTGATGCCGGCTTTGTCGGCGGGGCTTCCTTTGATAACTGCCGCCTGTGAGGGATGCGGACTGGTCACCCACGCGCCGCCCGCGGACGCGAGCCGGAACACGTTCTTGAGATGCTCGTCCACGACAAGATAGCGCACGCCCAAAAACGGCCGGGTGATATATCCGAATTTTTTTAAACTCACCAAATCCCGCTTGATGGTGTTGATGGGGATGGCAAAGCCGATGTTTTCCGCTTCAAACACGCTGGCGACGTTGATACCCACAACCTGCCCGCGCATGTTCAAAAGCGGCCCGCCCGAGTTTCCGGGGTTGATTGCCGCATCGGTCTGGATAAGTCCCCGCAGATTTTCCTTGGTCAGCTCATTTTTTGCCTCGATGGTTCGTGAGAGTCCCGAGACGATGCCGAATGACACGGTGTTTTGAAACATCCCCAGCGCGTTTCCGATGGCGAGCACGTGCTCTCCCAGTTCGAGCTTCGATGAGTCGCCGAGCGGCAGGGCGGAGAACTTTTTTTTCTTGGGCGGCTTGATGGTCAGGAACACGACGTCGCTGATGATGTCGCTTGCGGACAACACCGCTGGATACGTTAAGCCGTCGTCGGTGGCTACCGTGTAGTCGAGATGGCCCTCGGTAATCACGTGCATATTGGTGGCGACGATGCCTTCCGAATCGACGATAAACCCGCTGCCGCCGCTGATGGCAAGGCGCGCATCGGTGATTTTTTTGAGCGTGCGGTTAAGCTTGTCGCGGTCCCGCTCAAATACGGGGAAGAGAAGCTGCGGCTGCTTCTTTTGGATCGTGTCGATGTCTTTTGACGCGGTAATGGACACCACCGCCGGCAGCGCCTTTTTGATGATGGAAGGGAGGTTGTAGCTCATATCATCCAGTATACATCAAACGATAAACGGCCGCGAGAAGTCAGCCATTTCTGTAAATACTCCTGTTAGTATCCCCGGCAGGAATTGAACCTGCATTTGAAACTTAGGAGGTTTCCGTTCTATCCGTTGAACTACGAGGACGTTGAAAAGGACGCGTCTGCATTGTATTATGATTCCGCAACTGAAATCAATCGGGCCCATGGTATAGCGGTAACACACGTCTATGGCATAGACGAGTTCGGGGTTCAACTCCCCGTGGGTCCACTGGATTTAAATAATCCGTTGTGAGTTACTGGTTATAAGTCATTGGTCAGATTGGTGGGGTGCCAGAGTGGCCGAATGGGCCGCACTCGAAATGCGGTATACCCCAAAAGGGTATCGTGAGTTCGAATCTCACCCCCACCGCAACGAACTTTGTGAGCAAGTCAAGTATTGTTTAGCTGAAAAATGGAGAGTATAGACAACAGTTTCTATAAGATTCAGGAACTCCAAGATCTATTTAGAAACGGGGTACTAGAGGAAAAATCTCCAAGACGTCTGTGGCTAAGAAGGCAAGCTTTCTTGGATAACTTGAACAATTACTACCTTTACGCTGTAAGTTCAGTGCGCTTTTTTCAGGAAGCGAAGGAGATGTATGAGAAAGAAATTTTTAAACCCACATCTCAAAAAAGAAAGATGAGCGAGGAAGAAGGAGATTTTGACTACAAGTTATGTTCTTCAGCCATTGCTTTCTATGGGCACTGCAGGGTTTGCATTGAATCGGCACGTTTGTTGTTGGAAGAGGCAATTTTTACTAGTTCTTCTGACAAGGAAGTTGCAGAACTTCAAAAACATCGTGATAAATATGCAAAATGGGCTTGTTATATTATCAATAACCGCAACGCTTTAACTTCTCATCCCCATGAAACTCGCCGCATGATTACGGGGACTTCAAGTGGTCA
>CAYGZT010000040.1:0-17228 GCA_964354445.1 uncultured Candidatus Saccharibacteria bacterium | reverse complement strand
CATGAAATGCAGGCGTGTTTTTAAGCGGTGTGACGATAATCAGTTGACCGCTTTTGTCCAAGCCGATTTCAGCTCCGATTCCTCCGAATTCTCCTTTGATGTCCTCATTAAATTTGGTGGCGTCCCGCGGAGTGAAAAACGATGTGTTGGGATCGTTAAGCGCGCTCACCAGACCGCTAATGGCGCCGTACAGAAGCGCCTTGTTGTCGTCCGCCGCCGTCTGGTCTACGTATTTTGATTTCAGTACGCTCCATGTTTCCCAAAAGACGGAGAAATCAACAGCATTGCCCCGTGTCGGGTCAGTGACGCCTTCCACGACGATGTTTCTGGACTCCTGCGTGCCCTTGGTGAACCCGGCGTAGTACGAAGCTGCAAGTGCGGCGCATATCAAGAGTACGCCTCCGACCGCCTTGATCGTTTCTTTGGTTGAATCACTGAGAGTCGGAAATTTCATGTGAGTCAGTGTATCACGGCGCGAGTGTTTGCACAAACAACGGAGTATAGACGGGACCGTCCGGTCGCAGGTCCGAACGAAACAGCGTCACCGTGTTGATGCTGAAAGAAATACTATGTGAAGGCGGCAGCGTCCGGGCGATTGCCTCGGCCATTTGTTTGCGTTGCGGGGCGGGTGCTGTGCGGAACTGCCGCTGCCATTCGTCCGGGAAGCGGGCAAGCGTGATGTGCCCGCGAAAATCTTTCGAATCGTACGAGATACGAACAACTTCGAGGTTCTTTCGCAGTCGCTGTGAGAGCGTATTGAGTTTATTTTCCGCGTCGCGGTCAATCGAGCACCAGATCATGCGCGGCGCAGCCAGAGAAGGCGCGATGCGAATGTCGGTCAGCGTGGCGGGTATCGCGGAAACGTTTAAGCATGCGTCGGCGACGACGTCGGAAATCGTTGCAACCGACGCTTCTTCCTGCCACCCCAGGAATGCGAGTGTCAGATGGAGATTTTCCGTTTCGACGAATCGTGCAAGCGGAAATCCGCTTCTGACCGGCTCGAGCAAACGTTCCAGCGTGTCTTTTGCAAGGGGCGGGAGATCGGCGGCGATAAAGAGTCTGAGTGTAGGCATATTTATTCGGGTGCTCTTTTAGTATATCATCGGATTGGATGGATAGCTTGGAGTATCTGAATCTTATCCGTTCGCGGGCGCAAAAAAGCCGCGTCTACCGCAACTGGCAGCTTGCGGGGTTGGCCGTTGCCGACATGTTGGGCGACCGGAAGCGCAAAACTTTCTATATCCGCCTTGCAAAAACACTGGGTAGCCGGAGGCTCTTTGAATATGCCGGAGACGTTGCACAGCGAAAAGGAGTGAAAAATAAAGGAGCGTACCTGATGCGGATTCTTGAAAGAGACGGTGTGCTTTCCAAGGCGCTCAAGCCGCGTCCGCGGCAGCTCACCATCCGTTTCAGAAAAAGACGCAATGGTTCAAAACGAAAAAAGTAAAAGAATTTGGACGCTTGCTCGCAGGGAGGAGGCACGACTGTTGCGCCAAAAAACGCAACCCTTTGATTTTTCTGCGTTCAGCCGAAAAGATGCCAGCGAACTGGTGCGGCACATGAAAATGATGATGGTGCGACGCAACGGCATCGGGCTCGCGGCAAATCAATTAGGCATTCCGTTGCGTGTATTCGTGGCGCAGCTTCCGCGCACGGGCGAGAAAGGATATGCGGAGCCGTTCTATGCGATTTTTAATCCGAGAATTACGCACCGCTCGTTCCGGAAAATCATCGACGACGAAGGGTGTCTGAGCGTGCCGGGAATGTGGGGGACGGTGAAACGCTCGCGAACTCTCACACTCAAAGGATTTGATCAAAACGGCAAACCACTGATGATTAAAGCCCAAGGGCTTCTCGCGCGCATTTTTCAGCACGAAGTGGACCACCTTGACGGCAGATTGTTTACTGACCGCACCAAGAAACTTTTTATCGTTCAGCGTACGAAATGAATTACGCTTTCTTCGGAAGCCCGCGCTACGCGGCACTCATACTCGATGCTCTGTGCAAGGCCGGCTATATCCCCTCGGTGCTCGTGTGCAATCCCGATAGACCCGTCGGGAGAAAACAGGTTATAACGGCCCCCCAGACCAAACAGCTGATCGCGGGGTTTGAAGAAGATGCACGAAAGCGTGTGGCGGTTTTTCAGGCGGCGACCAAACAGGAGCTTGCGGCACTCAAAGACGAGTTTGTGGGGTGTGAGTTTGCCGTAGTTGCTGCGTATTCAAAAATAATCCCGCCTGATGTCATTGGGATGTTTCCCAAAGGCGTTATCGGCGTTCACCCTTCTCTTCTGCCGAATCACCGGGGCCCCTCCCCCATTCAAGCGGCGATTCTTGGGCAAGATGCAGAGACCGGCGTGACGCTGTATCTGGTGGATGAGAAAGTTGACCACGGGCCGCTGCTGGCAGACCGCTCATTTCCAATTGCGGATTTCGATATCACCTATGCTGAACTTGAAGAAAAACTTGCGCGGCTCGGCGGCGATCTTCTGGTAAAAACGCTTCCGGATTTTCTTGCGGGGAAGATTGTTCCCCGGGAGCAGGACCATGCTCGGGCAACAATATGTCGGAAACTTGCGACCGACGACGGATTTGTTGATATAGAGAAAGACAATCCCAACGCTATTTTTAGAAAAGTCAGAGCGCTGAATCCCGAGCCGGGCGTCTTTGCTTTCATAGAAGGCGTGCGCACGAAGCTGCTTGCGGCCAGGCGCGAGAAAGACGGTTCGATTGTCGTGACACAAATACTCCCCGAAGGCAGAAACCCCCGGGGAGTACGGATCGTCCTGGGTCACTAGCGTTATATCCTGGGAGGCACGATCGGCTTCTCTTCTTTGGGCGCGTGCTCATCGCAGGGCTCGCCGGGCTTGCACGTGCAGGTTTTGCACGTCTTGACGCCGATGAGGCTGTAAAGCCAGCAGACGCCGATTGCCGCGGTCACCAGCATCAAAGCGCCGATAATACCCAGCACGATTGCCAACCATGACGGCATCGCTATCGTCGTTGCCGCATAAAACAGCACAATCGCCACTACGACGCGGATGACGCGATCAACTGCTCCCATGTTGCGTTTCATAGGACCATTGGTTACTGATATACGCTTTCCAGTATATCATAATTTCTCCTTATCGGCATCCTGTCCTGGTTCGTGCAAAAATGAACGAGCCGTCTCATATGTGCTGCAGCATCTTTCCATGATTTATCCTTTGACAACCGCAATGGGTCTGAGACGTGCCACTGTGCGGGCGATGCCGGCGGCGTGAACTATCTCAACTACCTCGTCAACGTTCTTGTATGACTCCGGGGATTCTTCCGCCAGTCCCGCCAGTGAGCCGGCATTCACCACGATCCCCTTTTCGGAAAGTCGCTGTTTCAGTTCTTTTACGTCAACTTGTCTGCGCGCCTGCGTGCGCGACATTCGCCGTCCCGCCCCGTGGCACGTTGAACCGAAACTTTTATGCATCGACGCTTCTTGTCCGACGAGAACATATGAGGCGGTGCCCATGCTGCCGGGAATAATTACCGGCTGGTCTGGAAAAGCACGAGTCGCTCCTTTGCGGTGCACGATAAGTTTTCTGTTCACGCCGTCTATTTTATACTCCTCTATCTTTGCGATGTTGTGGGCGACATCGTACACGAGATCAAGTACTCCCGCTTTTTCTCCGAATACTTCGGCAAATGCTTTGCGGACTTCCCATGTGATGAGCTGTCGGTTCGCCCATGCAAAATTTGCCCCCGCCGCCATTGCTGCAAAGTACTCGCCGCCTTCCTTGGAAGAGAACGGTGTGCATGCAAGCTCTCGGTCGGGAAGCATAATGCCGTACTCTGACATAGCGCTCATCATAATGCGGATGTGGTCGGTTGCGATCTGGTGTCCCAGACCTCGCGAGCCGGTGTGGATAAGCACCGTCACCTGATCTTCAAAAATTCCCAGCGCCTGTGCCGCCGCAGAGTCAAAAATCTTCTCCACTACATCGACCTCCACGAAGTGATTCCCCGCCCCCATGGTTCCCAGCTGGTCTTTGCCGCGCGATTTGGCGCGTTCGGATACCGGCTCACTCGAAGCGTCTGCGATGCAACCTTCCGATTCGGTGTGTGCAAGGTCTTCTTTTGTTCCATACCCCATCGCGGCCACTGCCGGGGCTCCTCGTTCAAGAACTCTGTTAAACTCCTTTCCTTTCAGCGTAAGCCGTCCCCCCTTCCCCACTCCCGAAGGCACTTCGCGGTAGATTGCACTGCCCAGTTTCTCGAGATGTGCAGCGGCATCGGGGAGCGTAAGTGACGAGCGCAGGAGACGTACCCCGCAATTTATGTCGTAGCCGATTCCGCCGGGTGAGATAATCCCCTCTTGTGCGTCGAATGCCGCCACACCTCCTATCGGGAATCCGTATCCTTCGTGGATGTCGGGCATCGCCAGTGCGCATCCGACAATGCCGGGCAATGTGGAGACATTGACGAGTTGCTCAAGCGAGCGGTCGCGGGAAATTTCCTTGAGCATTGCCTCCGACGCATACACCAGTGCGCTCACTCGCATGTCGCTGCGGAAGCTTTTCGGGATTTCCCAGAGATTCTCGGATGTCTCTTTTAGAACGAAAATGTCGAACATAGCTTATATGTCGAACACAATGGTCGTTTTCCACTCCCCTTTTTCGTTTTTGTGTACATCCGCCTCGTGATAGGTTACCGCTTTGATGTCGTTGCCGAATGACTGCACCGGATAACCGCTGACGGTTGCACTGACGTGTGTTGCTGCAAGGTCCTTAATAGTGACGTCAGCGTACGTTTCTTTGTTTTCCTGGGCGGATGAAAGCGCGGCATTCAAAAAATCCACAAGAAGCGCGGTGACATCCGGCGAGCTGATTTCGATTGTATGTTGTACGCGCGCTGCGTTACTGTGCGCATTGGGCGAAAGAAACTGCATCGTCCCTCGCAGTGCATCACAAAACAGTTCCTCAAGCGACTTGCTGGAAACATTCATCCGCACGTCCGCGGTGTGGGGAAGAAATTCAAATGGCATAGGATTATTATAACAGGAACGCTTACAAGCGGCCCGTTGGAGTTGTCAATATGCCGATTATTCGGTACAGTGTCATTGCTTCACGGCAGTGCAGTACACTAGCGACGGAACCGGGAGGAGGAGAGAATGAGTAGCGTGATACCGTTTGGATCTCACGTAATCGTGCTGGACGATGAGAAACCGCCGTCTCAAGCGGAGATGTTCGAGCGCCGTGCCTCAATCTCAAAGGAGGAACGTTGCCTTGAGTGCAGTGGTCTCGGGTGGATAAAGATCGGATACTCGCGCAAGCGTAAGGTTATGCTCTTTGGCAAGTGTTACACATGTGACGGCACCGGACAGAAGCGACCCTGAAACGTTCCTTCCAACCGCAAAGCCCCGACTATCGGGGCTTCATGCTGTCTGAAAGTGTTCTCGATTCGCGTTTATGGGCTGGGCTCTGCCTCAGGTTTCTTGCAGCATGCCGTGCATTTGTTGTATAGCCAGGCAAACACCCATCCGACGATGAATCCTCCAATCAGGTGTTCGATGACGATGATGGCCAACCCTCCCCACGTATAGCTGAAGAACGGATGGAACGAACCAATGGTCGTTACGGTAATTTCTCCGATTCCCGTCAACAGCGAAAATCCCATTGCCAGCAGCCAGCATGCGCCTGCGAAAATGGAAACGGTACACCCCAGTGCTTTTGAGTCAAGTTGAGACATAATTGGTGCGGAAGAAAAGAGCGAAAGCCGACCTTTTAACTTCCCCAGTTCAAGCTTATGGTATCACGAAATCTCATGTCCGTAAATATCAACAGGGCTCGCCTTGCGGTTATGCAAAATGAGCCACCTATATCATAATGGATAGTGACATGGATGTACTGACGGATGAGCAGCTGGTTGAAGCGTATCTTGCGGGCGATGAAGCGTCGCTGCAGGTGCTCTTTGAACGCTATGTAGGGCCGGTGTATAACTTCGTGTGCCGCTATGTAGGCAACGAGGGCGACGCACAGGATATTGTGCAGGACGCGTTCGTAAGCGTCTGGAAGAACATCAAGCGGTTTGACCCAAACAGGAAATTCAAGACGTGGATTTTTGCCATCGCAAAGAACGCCTCGCTCAATTGGATTAAAAAGAAGAAGCCGATTTTATTCTCGGCGTTTGAGAACGCCCAAGGAGAAAATGTGCTTGCGGATACTCTTTCTGATCCGGCACCGCTTCCCGATGAATTGCTTGCTGATGTTGATCTTGCACGCAAGCTTTCTTTGGCGGTGGCACAGCTTAACCCCAACTGGCGCGCCGTTCTTTCTTTGCGATATGACAATCAACTCACGTTTCAGGAGATTTCCGAAGCGCTGAACGAGCCGTTGGATACGGTGAAAAGCAGGCATCGGAGAGCGCTTCTGCACCTGAAGGAGCTGCTTTCCGGCTGATACAATGCACCAAAACGCCCTTCTTGGTTGTATTAGAAAGTGAGACGATATGCAGGAGCGTTACGAACAACTTTTGGTGCATATGGACCGCCACAGACCTCCGGCGGGGCTTTTGGACGTTATTATGGCAAGAATCGGTGAGGAACGCCGCAGGCGGAAGGTTGTAATTCGGTCGGCATGCTTTGGTATTTTGTCGGTTGCCGCAGTTGCCGCTCTTGTACCGGCTTGGCAAGAATTTTACACCGAAATTGGACAGACAGGCTTTTTGAAATTTGCTTCTCTTCTCTTTTCGGATGTCGGCGCTGCAGTTGTGTATTGGAAGGATTTTGCGGTTGCCTTGGCGGAATCGTTCCCGGTCGTCGGTGTTGCGGCGGTTCTTGCCAGCGTCTTTGTTCTTTTGTTCTCGCTGCGGTTCATCGTGCGGGACATCAATATCATTATGAGGCGGTCGAAAATAGCACGCGCATAACAACATAACCACTATGGATTTCAAATCGCTTGTCCAATCAAAAACGCTCAAGGGAATACTCTGGGGTATTGGCGTTGTCGTCATGGCACTTCTCGTTTTTCAAGCGGGAGTTTTTGTCGGGTACCGCAAAGCGTCATTTTCATATCGGTGGGGTGAGAGTTATCACCGTAACTTCGGAGGTCCGGCCGGCGGCTTTATTCCCGAGTTTCGCGGTATGGATTTTATGAGCGCGCACGGAACGTTCGGGAGAATCATCAAAATTGAACCGCCCCTCTTTATTATTGAATCGCCGGAAGGCGCGGAAAAAGCAATCCTGACAAGTTTAGACACGTCCATCCTTCGTTTCCGTCAGAAAATCTCCGTTGGTGATCTAAAAATTGATGAACAGGCGGTTGTCGTCGGCTCACCGAACGACGAGGGTCAGATCGTCGCAAAATTGGTCCGCGTTATGCCTCCCCCGCCGGGCTCTTCCGCGAGCAGCGGCATGCCATCGTGGTAGGAAAGAATCGTGATGTTATGAAGAACTTATTATCATGGCGCCCTTTCGTCGTTCTCAAAACGTTCGTCGTCGCCCACAAGATTGTTACCGTGATTGTGATTCTGGTCGTCGCGGCGGCCGGCTACAAAGTCTATACGTCGCTGACCAGCACGAGCGGCGAGACGCAGTACGTAACAGCCTCGGTCGCGCGTGACACCGTTGTCGTGTCCGTAACCGGAAGCGGCCAAGTTTCTGCCTCAAACCAGGTTGACGTCAAGTCAAAAGTTTCTGGAACTGTCACCGTTGTGTCCGCTGTTCAAGGTCAGTCGCTCAAAGCAGGCACTTTGATAGCTCAGATGGACGCGCGCCAGGCGCAAAAAAGCGTTCGTGACGCTCGGGCAAGTCTTGAAACCGCACAACTTTCGCTTGAAAAACTCACCCAGTCGGCTAGCGAACTTTCTTTGCTTCAGGCGGAAAACACGCTGGCACAGGCCAAACAGTCCCAGCAGAACGCGCAGAGCGACCTGGTAAAATCGTACGACGACGGGTATAACGCCGTTTCGAACGCGTTTTCGGGTCTCCCTACCGTCATGGCCGGACTCGTTGACATGTTTTTCAACAGCACCATCGACCGAACGGTGTGGAACGTCGACTGGTACGCCAATATATCGGTTTCGTGGGACCTGGATGCTCTGCAGTACAAGAACGATTTTTTGTCGAAATACCAAAGTGCACGAAAGACATACGACGCGCTATTCGAACGCTATAAATCCATCGGCAGAAATGCCGATACCGCGACGATTGAATCACTGATTTATGACACGTATGAGACGACGGTAGCTATCTCGGATACGGTTAAGGCCGCAAATAACTATCTGGATTTTGTTCAGGATTTGATGAAGCAGCATAATGTTACCTCGCCTTCTGCCATGTCGACCCACCAGAGCAGTCTCGATTCGTTTACCAGTACTGTTAACTCGCATCTTTCGGCTCTCTATTCGGCCAGTCAGTCGATAGAAGATTTCAAGCAGGCAATCGTTAATGCCGGCCGCTCGGTTGCCGAGAAAACCGCATCGCTTGCCGACCTTAAAGCCGGCGCGGATCCGCTTGACGTCAAATCCCAAGAGCTTGCGATTACTCAGCGTCGGAATGCTTTACTCGACGCGCAAGAAGCGCTTGCCGATTATTACATTCGCGCTCCCTTTGACGGTGTTATAGCCACGGTGGATGTTCAGAAGGGTGATTCGGTTTCCGGCGGGACTATCGCGACATTCATCACCAAACAGCAACTTGCCGAGGTATCGCTCAACGAAGTTGATGTGGCGAAAGTGAAGGTGGGCCAGAGGGCAACACTCACGTTCGATGCCGTGCCGGATCTGAGCATCACCGGAACGGTGGCGAGCGTTGATACCGTAGGAACCGTCACGCAGGGCGTGGTCAACTATACGGTGAAAGTCGGTTTTGACACACAAGACGAGCGAATTAAGCCCGGCATGAGCGTCAGCGCGGCTATCGTTACCGACGTTGTACAGAATGTTCTCGTCGTACCCAACAGTGCGGTGAAGTCGCGCAACGGCACATTCTACGTCGAGGTGTTTGACGACGGCGTTGCGGTTGCAACCAGCGGTCAGGAATTCCCCTCTCTGGTTCCGCCGCGCGAGCAAACCGTTGAAATTGGACTTGCAAACGACACCGTCACGGAAATTATCAGCGGACTGAGCGAAGGCGACAAGGTAGTAGTACGCACCGTCAGCCCGACCAGTCAGCAAACACCCACAGCTGCCTCGAGCTTGTTCGGTGGTGGCCGGAGCGCTATTGGTCGGTAAACCTTATGATCGAGGTGCACAACATTACCAAGACGTATGCGAGCGGCAACGTCGAAACGTGCGCGTTGCGCGGCGTGAGTTTTGTTATTGAAGACGGAGAATTTGTCGCCATTATGGGGCCATCCGGCTCGGGCAAATCAACGCTAATGCATATTGTGGGAGCTCTGGATACACCCACCAGCGGCACGTATCTTCTCAATGGTCAGGATGTCTCGAAGCTGTCCGATGACGAGCTTGCCGATATCAGGAAGGACAAGATCGGTTTCGTGTTCCAGTCGTTCAATCTTCTGCCGCGCGCAACGGTGCTCAGAAACGCTACCCTGCCGCTTGTCTACTCGGGAATCAGCAAGAAAGATCGTGAAGCGATTGCCCGAAAAGCGCTGACGGCAACCGGACTTGAGGAAGACCACTTTTATCATCGCTCGAATCAGCTTTCGGGCGGACAGGTTCAGCGGGTCGCAATCGCCCGGGCGCTTGTCAACAATCCGTCGCTGATTCTTGCGGATGAACCAACGGGAAATCTTGACTCCAAAACCGGAGAGATCGTACTGGGGACCTTTCAACGACTGAATACCGAACAAAATCGCACCATCATCCTGATTACTCACGAAGCGAGTGTTGCCGCGTATGCGGGACGCGTTATTCACATTAAGGACGGTCTGATTGTTGAGGACAGGAAGAATCATCATCAGAACGTCGTCGAGCACCATGACCATCGCTGATATTTTTGAAGAAACATACGAAGCACTGTCGGCCAGCAAGGCGAGGTCCGGTTTGACCATTCTGGGAATTGTCATCGGCATCGGGTCGGTGATTGCCATGGTTTCGATCGGGCAAGGCGCGCAGGGAACCATTCAATCAAACATCGAGTCCATCGGGTCAAATCTGATTATGATTATGCCGGGCGTTCAACGCGGGCTGGGATTTGAGGTGAGCCAGGGAAGAGGGTCGGCACGGTCGCTCATGCAAGGCGATGCGGATGCGATTGCCAGTGAGGTGACGCTGATAGAAGCCGTGGCACCGGAACTTTCGAATCGCTATCAGATTACCAGTCGCGGTAAGAACACGAATACACAGGTTGTGGGCACGGTTCCGGCGTATCCGTCGGTACGGAACGTTGCCATTGACACAGGAACGTTTATCACCGAACAGAACCTGCGAAGTCTTTCGAAGGTGGCGGTTCTCGGTCCCACCACGCGAGACGATCTTTTCGGCGAGGGCGTCGATCCGATCGGGCAGACGATACGAATCAACAAGATTGAGTTTAAAGTTATCGGTGTGACCGAGAGCAAGGGAGGGAGCGGCTTTGGGAGCCGGGATGACATGATTTTCGTTCCGCTCACCACCGCACAGAAGTTTCTCGCCGGCGACGACTATGTGACTACCATCAATATCCAAGCGCAGGATACTGGCTCGATGACGTCGGTGCAGCAGCAGATTTCCGGTCTTTTGCTGGCGCGTCACAACATCAACGACTCGACACTCGCCGATTTCAACATTCTTAACCAGTCGGACATCGTAGCGGCCGCATCGAGCGTTACCCAGACGTTTACCGCTCTGCTTGCGGCGGTTGCCGGCATCTCGCTGTTGGTCGGCGGCATCGGCATTATGAATATGATGCTCACGACCGTGACGGAGCGGACGCGCGAGATTGGACTGCGAAAGGCAATCGGAGCGAAGAAGAAAGACATCAGTTTTCAATTTCTTGCGGAGGCCGTCGGGCTGACGTTTCTGGGAGGAGTGGTGGGAGTTCTGGCGGGATGGCTTACCGCGTTTGCGTTCTCGTATTTTGACATTATTCAAACGAAAGTTTCCATTTCTTCGGTGCTTCTTGCATTCGGGGTGTCGGCACTCATCGGTGTCGTGTTCGGCTACTACCCCGCGCGGCGCGCGGCGGGACTCAATCCCATTGAGGCATTGCGGTACGAGTAGGCTGTTCCGTCGGGCAGCGTAAGGCAAAGTTATAAGGTAAAAACATTATGACAAACAAAATTCTCTTGATCGGTGGGGCGATTGTCATTATAGCGACAAGCTTCTTTGGTGGGATGCAGTACGGAAAATCGAAGAGCCAGCAATTGCCCGGAAACTTTGCCGGACTGTCTTCACAAGGACGGCAGTTTCAGCAGACGAACGGCTCTAGCCGCAGAATTGGTGTGCAGGGAAGCGGTTTTGTTTTTGGTGAGGTACTGTCCAAGGACGACGAGAGCGTTACCATTAAACTTCCGGACGGAGGCTCAAAGATTGTATTCTTTTCGACCTCAACGAGCGTTATGAAATCTGCCGAGGGGTCGGTAAATGATATTGTTGTGGGTGAACAAATCAGTGTGAACGGAACCGCGAATCAGGACGGCAGCGTAACGGCGCAGTCGATGCAGATTGGAGGACGTGCAGTGCAGCGCGTGGGGCAGTGAAAAAACGAGAGTACAAACGAGGGTAGATAGGAGGTGGCGACAAAATGTCTAGGAATTCACGATCGTGAATTCCTAGACATTTTAGTGAGGGAGCGGGTCTTATTGACACCGCTCTCCCCTTTTGTTACAACTCGAACAGGAAGGAGGAGAACAAAATGAGAACGGGAACCGCCGCTCTTGTGCTGCTGCTTGCGGCCGCTGCCATCGACTGTGGGGGAGGAAAGCCGAGCGTCATCAGACCGACTATTGGGAAGACGAACAGCGGGATGAATGCTGTGTTCGACGCTTCAGGCGTGATGACGCTGGGCAACCACAGCTGGGTGCCGTTGCATCTGAAGGGTTCCTCCGATGAGCATGCATTGACGATTCTTTGGGCTCTGCGCGAGTTTGAGAAAGCCCATCCGGAGCTTGAGGTCACGTCGTGGAACCTTGAGAAAAATCAGAAGACGATGTCGGAGAACTCCAACGAGATACTCGGGCTCTGGGTCAACCATCGTCCCAGACAAAAATAGTTGCTCCTTGTCTTTGAAACGCCCTGCACCTCGCGGGGCGGTTCTTTTTCAAGAAAGTTGTTCTCTACCCGTTCTCCTGAAGCAACCAAGCATGTGGTTATTCACCATCCCCACGGCCTGCATGTGAGCATAGAGAGTGGTGGGCCCCAGAAACTTGAATCTCCTCTTCTTCAGGTCTTTGGCCCAGATAATCGCTTCTTTGTTTACCGGTTTGTAGTCGCTGAGTTTGGCTATCCTGTTGACGATCGGTTTGTTATTAACAAATCCCCACATGTATCTGGAAAACGTGCCGAATTCGCGCCGAACTTCCAGAAATCTTTTCGCGTTATTGATGGCTGCCTCTATCTTGGCTTTGTTTCTTATGATTCCCTTGTTTTTGAGAAGCCGGGCAACGTCTTTTTTGGAAAAGCGGGCGACCCTGACGGGATTGAAGTTTGCAAATGCTTTCTTGAAGTTTTTCCTCTTGTTAAGAACGGTGCGCCAGCTCAATCCGGCCTGAAAGCTCTCAAGAACCAAAAATTCGAATATTTTGTTATCCGTGCGCAAAGGCACTCCCCACTCTTTGTCGTGGTATTTGACCATCAGTCTGTCGTCATCTTTCACCCACCGGCACCTTTGTTTCATATAAATGAGACTTCTATTCCCACGGGGCAATGGTCCGAGCCGACGGTATCTTTCAGAATGAAAGCGTCTTTCAGTTGCGGCGCGAGGTTGTCTGAAACGAAAATGTAGTCGATTCTCCAACCAAGGTTTCTCTCCCGCGCCTGAGCCATATAGGGCCACCAGGTATAATGGCCGTCTTCTGGGTGAAACTTTCTGAATGAGTCGGTAAAACCGAGTTTTACCAGAGAATCGATCTGCCTCCTCTCTTCTTCGGTAAACATGGTATTGTTCCGGTTTTCCTTGGGACGCGCCAGGTCCACTTCCCGATGAGCAACATTAAAATCCCCTGCAAGCACTATATTCTTTCCTTTCAGTCCGCGAAGGTGCTGCAAAAGGTGCCGATAGACGTCAAGTTTGTATGCAAGATTCTCTTTCTGCCTTCCGCCGTGAGGAAGATAGAGATTAATGAGGGTGAAATCGGGGTACTCGAGCGATAGTATCCGTCCTTCCGTGTCGAACCGGCTCAACCCGAGATTTTTACCGACGGCTTTCGGTTCTTTTACGGCAAGAACGGCAACTCCGCTATATCCCCTCTTGTGGGCCGTGCTCGCGTAGAATTTGTATTTTTGACCGCCGAACAAACCCGGTTCGAACAAACTTGACAACTCCGCTTCCTGGGCTTTTATTTCCTGGAGGCAGACGATATCCGCGTCCGTGTTCTTCAGCCATTCAGGAAAGTTCTTTTTGAAAACGGCTCTGATGCCGTTGACGTTCCAGGAAACGATTTTCATGCCGGGTGCGGTCTATCCTGTCCGGTTCAACATTGAACTCCTACCCCAAAATCTCCAGCAGTTTGTACACCAGCACTGCAGGCCACACAAGGGCCTTTAGAAAACCCAATACTCCGACCCAGAACGTGGTTGCGTGCGAGATGAAATAGACTGCCGCACCGATGAGGCCCAAGCCGTAGACGGCTTCTGAGGTTGATCTGTTCATGTAGTACTTAGTATAGGGTTTTATTTTGGGGTCGTTCTAGCGGTCAAGCTGACCCGTCTCGGTCAGGGGTTAAAAGTGAGACAAATGAGAATTTTCAAGGCCACTTTTTGGTGTCTCATTTTCTTTTTCCTTAGTTACCACCGGGAGTTAAGCCCCCCGCTGTTCCGGTTGGCCGCCGCGAATGTGTCGGTACTTGTCCTTATACTTTTCAATCGTTTTTTCAACTTCCTCATGAGGGATTTTAACCCGCAAAAGATCAATGGCGTTTATGGTGTCGTATATATCAAGCTTGTTTTCGAGTTTATGCATGGCGTCTCGCCATAAAATTGCTCCCTCGTATTCTCTTTTTGCAGCCGCTTCTTTCTCAAGTTGTTTCATCATATCAATAAACGCAAAATAAACGCCCCTTTCAGCGCCACCGCGACCGATAGTCCGATCCTTAAAAGGGATCCGTAATATAGACTCTTGTTCTCTCGCCATGTGCCTGATTTTCCCGGTCCGCTGCCAAGTAAAGGCCGTGGTTATTATCTTTTCATAATAATTGCGGGCCTCTTCCAGAACATCTTTTGGAATATCGGGAATGTGCCGTGCTGTATCGAGTAAACGATACGCCCCGACCTCGATCATCTCTAGGCTCCACCAGGGCTTCGCCGAAGCCCACCAAAAATGATCGCTCGAGAGCGCTAGGTCAGTTTTTTTTCTAACAAGATTGTAGCGATGGTCGTTTGTATCCATCGCGTACACTTCCTTAAGGACGAGGTCGGTGAACTCCCGCTGCCATCGGTGGATTATGTTTTCGGGGTCAGACCAGGAAAAGAACTGGGTGTTTTCTTCAATGTCCTTTCGGCTCGAGGCCCACGTTGATCGTATCGGCAAAACTTCTTTTATTTCTTTGTAGTGGTCGGGAATGTCAGAGACCTTGATGAGATCGAATTCCGGCGCCGCAAAGACGTCAAAAAGCATTCTTTCCAGGCCCGGCCTATGGTGCCCAAAGGTTTCCCCGTCCATAGCCGTTATCACATAGCGCCCACTGGGGAGATCTTCTCTCATTGCGTGAAGTAATGATTCCCTGGATCGAACAACGGCGCTCATAATGAGATTGCTTAAACGGCGCTCGCGGAAGAAAACTAACAAATCACTTCCGCTGATCTTATAAATCTTTTTATAGTCAATGTGGTCGACATAGCCGTCATACGCTATCTCATCAAGAATGATCCACCTGAAACCCAATGAAGAAATCAAAGTAGGCAGGTTTTCACTGTAGGCCATCTCTGGCGGGAAAAAACCTTTCGGTTGGTAAGAATTCCCCAAAAAGAACTTATTGGTCTCGTCATTCATCTGTACCTGCCGTACGATCTCGTCTTCCTTCAAGAAGGGCATAAGGGCGTGATATTTTACCGAGGAGGTGAATTCTACCCTTCCCTCCCCGCCTACCTCGCGCAGGTTGTCAATGAGATCCTTGTAACCGTATTTATCAAAAAGCTCTACGAGAGCGCCGCTTATATTCAGGGTAAGCTTCACTCGCTTGTGTTTTTTTATTCCTTCAATTAAGGGGCGATAACTTTGAGCAACGACCGTCTCTAAAACGTCCGGTTGCTGTTCCGCCGGCTGATAAAAATGCAAGAAGTTGGCCCAATACATGAAGGGGTCAGCCGTTTTGCTGACGGTGGTATTCTATGGCCTTCTTGAAGAGTGCAATGTATTCGCGGGCCGATTTAGTCCATGAAAAATCGGTCATCATACCCCGCCTTTGAATGTCGCGCCAGAACTCCGGATACCGATACGTCTCGATGGCTCGTACCATTGCACCGTAGAAGGCGTGATTGTCGAATTTTTCAAAAACAAAACCCGTGCCGGTTTTATTTGCGGGATCATAATCCACGACGCTATCCGCCAAGCCGCCGGTCTTACGGACAATCGGTACCGCGCCGTAGCGCATCGCTTCCATTTGCGTCAGGCCGGATGGTTCAAAGCGTGACGGAATGATAACCGCATCGACGGCGGCATAGACCATATGCGCAAGCGTTTCATCATAATTCAAACAGATGCCGACTTTCCCCGGATACTTTTTTGCGAGTTCCTGAAAGAAGGTCATGAAATGCCCTTCGCCAGAACCGACAATTACTAATTGCATGTCGAAATTTTCGAGAAGCGGCTCGCCCGCATCTATAAGCAAACCAAATCCCTTCTGGTCGGTCAGCCGTGAGACAATGCCGAACAGCGGAACGGTGTCGCGAATCGGCAAGTTGAACTTCTGCTGGAGAGCCGACTTGTTTTTTGTTTTTAGATCCAGCGTTTTTATGCCGTAATGGAATGGGACGGCAGGATCCGTCTCGGGGTCATACAGCCCGGTATCAATGCCGTTTAAAATACCGGAAAGCCTTGACCGCCTCTCGCTCAAGAGCTCGTACAATCCTTCGCCGTATTCGGGCGTGATAATCTCCTGCGCGTACGTGGGTGAAACAGTATTCACAATATCCGCGTACATAATGCCTCGCCTCATGAAGTTGAGCTTCAGAAGTCTCGGATCGTTGAAAGGCGGGATTGTCTCCTTGCCCGAGTCGTAATCCATCTGGGGTACGAAGTGATGGTCGAACATTGCCTGAAAAGAAAGGTTGTGAATCGAGAAAACGATAGCGATCGGCGAAAGCTTCGGCTCTTCTTTATAGATAGTGTGAAAATAATTTGGAAGAAGGCCACCCTGCCAATCGGCGGCGATAATGACGTCCGGGCGCCACGACGAATGCTTTAAAAATTCGAGAACCGCTCTCGAAAGAAGGGCCCATCGTATTGCGTCATCGGCGTAACCGTATACGTTCGCCCGTTTTTCGTAATACTCCATGTTTTCAAGAAAATACGCGATGGTCTTGCCAGAATCATCGTCGTACCGCAACACATTGGAGACAAAAAGACCGTGAGGGTCTTCTTCTTCAAATGACGCCGACTCTAAACCCTCGAGTTCCAGGCGCAGGGAGTATTTTTTAAGGTCGATCGTGGCATACTTCGGAAGAAAAACGCGAGCATCGTGACCCAAGGTTCGAAGGGCTTGGGGCAATGAACGCATGACTTCGCCTAATCCGCCGACCTTAACAAAAGGCGCCGCCTCGGGAGCGACAAAAAGAAGTCGAAGTTTCGGTTCTCGCCTAAAAATATTGATTGGCGGGACAAGGTTAATCACAACTCATTCATTATAACCTAAAAGGGAAGATTCTGGAATATCGTGTCAGGGGGGAGGGTAGGCAGGGATCAGTTTGACCGCTAGGATGACCCTAAAATAACACTTACCGCGTCCTTCCGAAGCTTGATGAAAATCAAGCGAAAGAGGATACTGACTAGGTCAAACAAGCAACATCGTCCCACGTGGCTAGCCTTTTTTGCTTAAAAATCGATTTCAAAAAATACTGATGGAATCTAGCTCACACGGTCTTGGGATAATAAATGTTGGTGGCTGCGGGACTTGGCCTCGAACCAAGATTACCGCGTCCAGAGCGCGGCGTCCTGCC
>CAYGZT010000039.1:0-8364 GCA_964354445.1 uncultured Candidatus Saccharibacteria bacterium | reverse complement strand
CTCCATCGGCGGGTACATGCTCTCGACGTAGTAGGGAAGATGCCCCGAGATTTCGTACAGTTTCTTTTTGGCAAGATGCGGCGTGGATACTCGCACGTATCCTTCGCGATCTTCCGTTTCCATGACAAGTTTCTCGATCTCGTTTTTGATAATCGTGCCGTTGGGGAGCCACATCGGAAGTCCCTTGCCTACCAAATCGTCGAACATGAACAGCTTCAATTCCGCGCCCAGTTTCCGGTGGTCTCTTTTCTGCGCTTCCTGGAGCATCAGAAGGTACTTGTCCAGTTCTTCTTTCGTAGCAAATGCCACGCCGTAGATGCGGGTGAGCATCTTGTTTTTTTCGCTGCCGCGCCAGTACGCGCCGGCAAGATGGGCGAGCTTGAACGCATCGGGGTTTATCTCTCGCGTGTTGGCAATGTGAGGGCCCGAGCAGAGGTCAATAAACCAGTCGGTGGAATAGATTGAAATCGGCTGTTTCGTTTTAATAAGGTCCCGCATCAGTTCGAGCTTGTACGGTGCCTTTGAGAATATCTTTTTTGCCCGTGCTGACGCGACGATGTTTTTTTTGAACGGGAGGCCTTGTCGAATCAACTCGCGCATTCGTGCTTCAAGTTGCGCAAGGTCTTTATCCGACAGTGGCGTGGAGAGGTCGAAGTCGTAGTAAAATCCGTTTTCGATGACGGGACCGATGGCAAGCTTTGCCTTCGGCTGCTTTTCCAGCACTGCCATTGCCATCAGGTGTGAGAGAGAGTGGCGAACCTTGTGAAGTTGAAGTTCTACGGCGTTATGTGTGCGGCGTCGCACCACCTTTTTTCTTGCTCGCATATCTTGTGTTGAGAGTCAGAATGCAGAAATTCAAAAGCCAAAGCGGGATCTAATTGAGCTTAATCGCTTCGTCGCAGATAATTTTGAATTCGTTATCGCGGGTGGCCACTTTACCCTGCACGATCACAATATTTTGCGGTGCCCACACGGCCGGTCTTCGCTCAAGAACGTTTGGGAACACGACCACTTCTACAGTATCGCCCATATCCTCGATTTTTGCAAAAACCATCTGTTTGTTGTTTTTGGTGATGATTTTTTTTATGTTGCTGACGATACCGGCGACCCGGCATGTCCCTCCCGCGCCTCTGTGCGCATTCCCTGCACGCACCTCTTTGATAGGCGACACTTTTTTTGTCTGAAGAACGCTTTCGAACCGCGAGAGCGGATGGTGTGAGATATAAAAACCGATGAGCTCCTTCTCCCACGCGACCTGCTGTTCTGACGTTGCGGGCTGGGCGGGTGTCAGGTCCAGACGTATGTGGGCATTCTTTGCTCCGAAGAGGTTGTTTTGCGATGCAGCCGATGTGCGTTTCAGCTGAAGTGCCATTGATACGAGGCGGTCCAGATTTACCAGCAGTGTGTTGCGCTCAATCCCCAGCGAGTCAAACGCGCCGGCTTTCATGAGACTCTCGAGTGATTTTTTGTTGAGGTCCTTGTGAGTAACGCGAGCCATGAAATCTTCAAGCGATACAAACGGCCCTCCGCGTTGCCGCTCGGAAACAATTGCGGCGACGACGTTTGAGCCGACGTTTTTAACCGCCTCAAGCCCGAATCGAATGTTTTTGTCTTCCGGCACAAACGCCGCGTAGCTCTGGTTGATATCCGGCGGGAGCACCAAAATACCGGCGCGCCGCGCTTCGGCAACCAGAAACGCAATCCGCTCGATGTCTCCGGCGTCTGCGTTAAGGAGGCTCGTGGTCAGTTCAACCGGAAAGTGCGCTTTCAGGTACGCCGTCTGGTACGCAATCAGGGCGTAGCAGACGGCGTGGCTGCGATTAAACCCGTAGCGAGCAAACGGCGGGAACAACTCCCAGATCTGCTCGGCAATCGGTTTTGGGATGTTATTTTTGAGCATTCCCTCCGTCAGTTTCGCTTTCTGAGCGTCCAGGAGCGTTTTGATCTTTTTGCCGATGGCCTTGCGCAGCGTGTCTGCCTCCGAGAGGGTGTAGCCTGCGCAGTCGCGCGCAATCTGCATCATCTGTTCCTGATATACCCCGATGCCCCACGTGCTGGAAAGAATCGGCTCCAGTTTCGGGTGCAGGTACGTGACCGATTCCTTACCGTGTTTTCGCGCAATGTAGCGGGGGATCAGTTCCATGGGACCGGGGCGGTAGAGCGCGACCATCGCGATGATGTCTTCCAACTCGGTTGGTCTGAGTTCTTTGAGGTAACGGCGCATGCCGCTGGATTCAAGCTGAAACACTCCCGTGGTTTCGGCGGCCTGCAGCAGGGCAAACGTTCGGGCGTCGTCTAGCGGTATGGTTGCGATCGTAATTTCCACGCCGTGCGTGTCTTTTACCAGGCGAATGGTGTCCTCGATAATCGTAAGGTTTTTGAGTCCCAAGAGATCCATCTTAAGCAGTCCCAATTCCTGCACCGCGTTCATTTCAAACTGCGTGATGATGGTGTTGTCTTGCGGGGCAAACTGCAGCGGCACGTAGTCGGTCAGCGGACCTGCCGTGATGACGGTGCCGCAGGCGTGCACCGAGGCGTGACGCGCCACGCCTTCCAGATGCTGTGCCGCGTCGATGACCTTTCGCGCATCGGGGTTCTGGCGGTACAGTGCGCGGAAGTCGGATACCGTTTCGAGCGCCTGTGCCAGCATGAGATTGAACGGGATAAGTTTGGCGATCTGATCGCAGAGCGAGTATGAAAGCCCCAGTGCCCTTCCCGCATCCCGGATTGCCGCGCGCGATGCCATGGTCCCGAACGTAATGATTTGTGCAACGTGGTCGTCGCCGTATTTTTCTTTGAGATACCCTAACACCTCATCCCGCCGCCGGTCGGTGAAGTCAATGTCAATATCGGGCATCTCGATACGATCGGAGTTAAGAAAACGCTCAAAAAGAAGATTGTATTTGAGCGGGTCGATGTCGGTGACGTTAAGGATGTAGGAAATCAAACTTCCTGCCGCAGACCCCCGACCCGGCCCCACTACAATCTTTCGCTCCTTTGCCCAGTTAACAAAATCCTGGACAATGAGGAAGTAATCGGCAAATCCCATTTTCTCGATAACCGACAGCTCATATGCGAGTCGCTCGCGCACCTCTGTAGAAGGAGTGGGGAAGCGCCTTTCGATGTTCTGGTCGATAAGTTTTTTCAGAAACGACAGACTGGTTTCACCCTTGGGGACAGGGAAATGGGGCAGCAGCATCCCTCCCAGAGGGATGTGGACCGCACAGCGGTCAGCGATAGCGGCAGTGTTTTCGACAGCGTCGGGGTATTGTGCAAATGCCTGCGCCATCTCGTCCGGAGACGTCATATGAAAGTCTCCATCCTGGAGCGAGAAGCGATCTTCGTCCCAGATGCGGTTTCCCGTCTGTACCGCGAGCAGAACATCGTGGTAGAACGAATCTTCTCGGGAGAGATAGTGAATGTCTTGTGTTGCTACGATGGGTGTGTTGGTTTCTCGCGCCAGTGCCACGAGCGGCTCAACAGCCGCCGCAACTTCTTTGATGCGCGGCTGGTACCAGAGTTCGATGAAAAAGTTGTCACCGAAGATTTTTTTGTATCGTTCAAGCGCCTGTCGGGCTTGGGCAATATCCCCGCGAATGACATTGCGGGGGATCTGTCCCGAGGGGCATCCAGAAAGCGCTATCAGTCCCTCTGCATGCTGCTCCAAAAGTTCCAGATCAATGCGCGGTTTGTAGTAAAATCCTTCGAGAAATCCTTTGGTCGACAGCTGAATCAGGTTTTTCCATCCGGTGTTGTTGTATGCGAGGAGCGTGAGGTGAAAATATTTGTCGCTGCCGCCGGATGTCTTGTCAAAACGGCTTGCAGGCGCAACGTACGCCTCCATGCCCATAATCGGTTTCACGCCCCGCTTGGTAGCTTCTTTGTAGAACTCAATGGCGCCGTAGAGATTACCGTGGTCGGTGAGTGCGATTGCATCCATCCCCAACTCTTTGGCGCGCTTGACCATCAGATCGATCTTGGTCAGTCCGTCGAGGAGCGAATAGTGGCTGTGGTTGTGGAGATGGACGAAGCGCATGGCGGCCAACGGTTAGAGAATTGGTAGTTGGAGTAAGCTTATAGGCAGACGGGGGACAGGGCGCATTCATTATAGAAAAGGGGAACGGAAATCAACAGTTGCCGCCTTATTGAAGTTGTGTTGAAAGGAAATTAGAATGAAGGGTAACGGAGCATTATGTCCAAAAACAGGGGAAAATCGGAGTACGTCATCGGTCTTGACGAGGTGGGGCGGGGACCGCTGGCAGGAAGAGTGTTCGTGGGGGCGTTTGCGCTCCCTGTTAGATGGCGGCAGAGGGGGCTCCTTACGGATGCCCCCGCGCGTCTTGCCGATTCCAAGCGCCTGACGCCGCGCCAGCGTGAGGCATGGTTTGAGTGGATTTGCCGGAGGGAGTTTGTATGGCACGTCACGTCGGTTTCTCCCTCTGTGATTGACCGAATCAATGTCTCGCAAGCCGCCAACCGGGCAGCCGGGCGGGCACTGGAGCGGCTGCTGAAACATTTTCGGCAACAGCGGGTGCGGGTGATTGCGGACGGGACACTGCACGTACGGAACGTAAGCAGAGAGATTCCGTTCGAGAATCATGTGCGAGCCGATGAGCGCTTCGCGGCGGTGTCACTGGCATCTATTGTGGCGAAAGTGAAGCGCGACCGGCATATGACGCGGATTGCGCGCCGATATCCGCAGTACGGATTTGAGACTCACAAGGGGTATGGGACCAAAAAGCACTATGCGGCGCTTGCACGACACGGTCCCTGCGAAATCCATCGGTTGACTTTCGTCGGAGGGAAACATAAACTTAGAACATCTAAGTCCTAATCGCTGATATCTTGTATGGGTGGCGTTCCAACCAAACATCATTCAAAGTCGAAAGTCGGTCGGCGACGCTCGCATCTTGCACTCGAGCGACACACACTGGTTGCGTGCGAGAACTGCAAACATCCGCGTCTGCCGCACCGCGCGTGCTTGAATTGCGGGCACTATAAAGGCAGAAAAGTCACGGGATAATTGTTTTTGTCCTTTTCGTTTTAGAGAGATTTCTGCTTGTGACGGATTAGAAATTGGAAATTCTTCTGCTGTGGCTACCCGGCACCTTGCACGCTCCATCGTTCTCCAGTCGCTCTACGAGTGGGATTTTGGCAATCGCACCAGGGACCTGGTTAAAATTGTGGAGCGCAACATGGAGGAATTCGGACCCGGCATCAACGAGCCGGAGTTTGTATGGAAGATGGTGCATGGGATTATCGAGCACCTTGGGCAGATTGACGAAGTTATCGGCACGTCGGCGGTGCAGTGGCCTTTCGACCAGATTGCGCTCGTTGACCGCAACGTCCTGCGCATCGGCGTGTATGAGTTGCTCTATGTGGATAAGGACGAGGTACCCTACAAGGTTGCGATCAATGAGGCGATTGAACTTGCGAAAAATTACGGCGGCGTAAACTCCGGAAAATTTATCAATGGAGTGTTGGGAACCGTTTTCAAACAACTCCAGGAGGTGACACCCTTCACGCCGACACCGCAGCAGAAGGAATGACGTATGGAGTACGAAGATTTACAGCAACGCCTGGGGGTTCGATTTTCAAGCGAGCAATATCTGGAAGAAGCGCTCACCCACCGTTCGTATCTGAACGAGAATCCCGACTGGAAACTTCCCCACAACGAGCGACTTGAATTTTTGGGAGATGCGGTACTTGAACTTGTGACCACGGACTTTCTCTTCCGGCGCTATCCTTCCTACGAAGAGGGGCGCCTGACCAGTATTCGTGCGGCGTTGGTTAATTTCCAGAACCTCAGCCGTATTGCGCGGGAACTGGGGGTTGAGGAGAATCTGAAGATGTCGAAAGGGGAAGAGCGTGACACGGGACGCGCCCGCGACGTTATCTTGGCAAACGCGCTGGAGGCTATCATCGGCGCCGTGTACTGCGACGCGGGATATGAAGCAGTAGAACGCTTTGTCGGACTGCACGTCTTGACCGGCGTTGATGAAATCGTCGCTAAAAACCTCGACAAGGACGTAAAGAGTCTGTTTCAGGAGATCGTGCAGGAGCGGTTTAAGGTGACGCCGATCTACGAAGTACTGGAGGAATCGGGCCCCGAACACCGTAAGGCGTTTCGGGTCGGCGTGTTTTTTAACGGCACCAAGATTGCGGAAGGAGAAGGGTTCTCGAAGCAGGAAGCGGAAACCGAAGCGGCCAGAAAAGGACTCCATGTTCTTAAAACGTCTTGAGATCAACGGTTTTAAATCGTTCGCGGTGCGGACGGCGTTTGAATTTCCCGTCGGCATTGTTGCCATTGTCGGCCCAAACGGCTCCGGAAAATCCAACATCATCGACGCGTTCCGGTGGCTTTTGGGGGAGCGTGAGGCAAAGAATCTTCGTGGAGTAAAAGCCGAAGACCTTATTTTCGCGGGAACCCCGAAAAAACCGCGCATGTCGATGGCGCAGGTCAGTTTGACGTTTGATAACGCCGACGAAAAACTCCCGGTTGATTTCAAGGAAGTTGTGATCAGTCGAAAGATTACGCGTAGCGGGAATTCCGAGTACTCAATCAACGATTCCGACGTGCGTCTCAAAGACATTATCGATTTCTTTTCGAAAATACGGCTGGGCAGCAAAGGATTGACCGTTATCGGGCAGGGAGCGGCAGACATCTTCATCACATCGTCACCGCAAGAGCGCATGATGATGGTGCAGGAGATCCTGGGACTGCGCGAGTATGAGCTCAAGAAGAATGAAGCCGAGCGCAAGCTCAAAAATACCGTTATCAATTTGGACAAGGTGCGGGCGGTGATGGACGAGGTATTGCCGCGCCTGAGGATGCTCAAGCGCCAAACCGCAAAATGGGAACGGCGTGCGGAAATTGCAAAGAAGCTGGAAAATCTTGAGAGCGACTACTTCTCTTTCAAATTCAAACAGCTCGTTGCATTATGCCGCACCGTCCGCGAGCCGCTGGGAGGTATTCAAAAAGAGCTTTCGGCACTGCATGCCCAGCGCGAGAAAACGCAACAGGAGCTGGCGACCGTTGAGCACGACGTGCTGCCTGCCGATACGATGAAACAACTGCAGCACCAGAAACGGGAATTGTTTGAGAAAAAAACTCAGCTGGAGCGATCGCTGATCAAACTTGAGGCGGCGCAGGAGCAGGAAGCGCGCGCGCAATCCGCGGCGCCGTTTTCTGCTGACGAGGCGCATCGGGCGATGACCAACATTCGGGAGTATCTGACGCATGCGCTTGCCGAACCGGTGCTTGAAGGGGCGCGTAAGTATATCGCGATGGCAAAGGCGGTGATCGACGCTCTGTGGACTCCCCGTGCGCGCGAGAGCAGCGTTTCCGATACCAGTGCGCGCACCGAAGACCTCAAAAAAGAAATTGCCGACGTTGACGAGCGCATAACCGTCTGCGAACAGCAGGAGCGTGAACTCTCCCACCGCATTGAGTCGTTTAACGCGACGTTCCGGCAGGTGTTTGAGCGCCTGGAGGAGACAAAAGCCCAGATCAAGAATCGCGAGGATGAGCTCAGTCGCATTCGTTTTGAGGAAGAAAAGATCGACTATAAAGTTGTGGAGCTGAAGCACCAGGTTCACGCGGCGGGTCGGGCGGTCGGGGAGCTTGAGCAACGCGCCGGCGAGGCGGCGTTTGCGGTAACATACTCGGATCATGAATTGGACGAGGCGGAGCGGATCATGTTGCGGCTGCGTGGAGAGTTGGCAAGCATCGGCGACATCGATGAAACGTTGCTGAAAGAAACCCGTGATGTTGATGCGCACTACTCCTTTCTTAAAAAAGAATCCGAGGATCTTGTGAGTGCCATGAATAATCTCAAGACGCTGATTCGTGAACTTGAACGCACCATCACCAAGGAATTTCACGCGTCATTTCGAAAGGTTAATGACGAGTTCAATTCATTCTTCCGCATCATGTTCGGAGGCGGTTTTGGACGCATGAAGATTGTGAAAAGAGAAATCACCGTCAGAGAAGGCACGTTGAGCGAAGAACAGCATCCCGCCGGCGAGGAAATCGAAAAACCGATTGCCACCGAAGACGAAGAAGCGCTGTACGGCATCGATGTTGAGGTCAATATCCCTCAGAAAAAAATTACTAGTCTCGAGATGCTCTCGGGCGGAGAGCGAACGCTGGTATCACTGGCGGTATTGTTTGCGTTGATTGCCATCAGCCCGCCGCCGTTTCTGGTGTTGGATGAAGTTGACTCTGCGCTGGATGAGAAAAACTCTCGCCGTTTCGCCGACCTCATCAAAAATTACGCTTCGCATACCCAGTTTGTCGTCGTCACGCACAATCGCGTTACCATGGAAGCGGCTGATATTCTGTACGGCGTAACCATGGACGAG
>CAYGZT010000038.1:0-23137 GCA_964354445.1 uncultured Candidatus Saccharibacteria bacterium | reverse complement strand
CGTATAAGAGACGTTCGCATCGTTGGCAGCAAAATCTGACTTCGCGGACCTCTTTCTTTCGCTGTGGTTCAAAAAGTTCTTCTACTCTTTCAGCAGTCATGCAGTTGTTTGCTTTTTCTGTAAAAACTTCGACTTCGCGTGCAGTATATCATCCGCTGGACCGAGAGACCTATTGACATCTATATATTTTTATAGTGTTTTATTTGCGAATTGCAGTTTCTGAGAACGACGGATACTAAATCCAGTCGAAAACCGCTCTTCTTTAGATCCGTATAATTGTTAGCGTACCATTCGGCAATCCTCCTGAATTTTTTGATTTTTGAGGCACTCATTTGATCCTCTGGTATTATCCCATCGTCTTTCTGGGTATATTCTTGCCGGACTTTTCCCAACTTTTCCACACCATTGCCGGACTCCTGTGGATAATTTTCCGGACTCTCAGCCATATATCTGTTTTCGCCGCTCATTGTCTTAACTTCTACAAAAACCAAGGTTTTATCTGGTGATTTTGCCACTATGTCAATTTCTCCAAATTTTGTGCGGTAGTTTCTTTCAAGAATTTTATAACCGTTATTCACGAGATATCCACATGCAGTCTCTTCGCCTGTGGATCCAACGCTTTTTCTTTGTGTTTCCATCATAAACAAGGTAATTCTACACCATCTGTCTATATAGAGGCATTGTCCCGAGCTTTGCCGGACTCACGATGTTTCACGTGAAACATCGTGAGTCCGGAAAGAAGTCTGGCAAGAGTCCGGCAAGCTGCCCCAGACATTGCCGGACTCAAATGTTTCACATGAAACATTTTATCTCACTTTAGAGGGGTCGGAACACCAAAAATTGGGAAACCCCAGTATTTATGCGTTAGGTGAGTTGGCGCATAAATACTGGACCTTTTTGATGTTATGAGTTGATTCTAATTTTATCAAGTGTTTATGCGACAATTGAGTTTTTGCATAAACACTGGCGATTCCCTTTGCCGGACTTTTCCGGACTCTTGTAAACTCTTTGCCGGACTCCTGCGGAACAAAGCGAATGAAAACTGTTTGGAATTTTTTGTGCGCGCTGAGGGGGTCGAACCCCCGACCCACTCGGTGTCCCGCTCAAAGTGGGCGATGCAGGACTTGAACCTGCGACCTTCTCGGTGTAAACGAGACGCTCTAGCCAACTGAGCTAATCGCCCACTTTGAGTGGGATTGCGGTTTGTTCCCGAAGCTATGGAAGATTTTGGGCAAACCGGGAATAAACAAGACTCTCTGCCGCTGCCTGCCCGCCATAGCTTAGCGGCGGCGGGAGCTAAGCGCGCAGACAAACCTTCCAGTAACTCTATAGGCTCTGCGGGTGCTCTGTCAAAGATTCTGCGTGTCCTTGGTGGGTTGTGAGATATTCCCGTTGAGGAAGTGTCGCCGGACAATCTTACGCGCGTAGAGCTGGACAATAACAACAAGCGCCAGTACACCTGCAGCCATCAACCCCGCGTACTCAATGCGTTGGCGAAACAGAGCTGTCTGGTCGGCAAACACGTAGCCGATTGAGGTGAGTACCAACGCCCACACGAGCGACGCGGGAATCGAGGCTCGTACGAGACGCCAGAGTTCTGTGCGGACGTAACCGGCGGAAACCAATACGATCCGGTTAACATTCCATATGAATTTGGAGAAAAACACAGCAATACCGGTGACCGGCCTCAGTCGTTCCAGAACGCGATCTACCTTACTGAAGTCAAAAAAGAGATAGCGGGTTTTTTTGATAGCGCCCAGATGCCTGCCGATGTACCAAAAGAGGATGTCGTGCGCCACGCTTCCCAGAAACCCCAGTAGAAAAACGACGCCGAAGTTTACATATCCCTCTTGAGCCAGCGCTCCGAACAGGAGGAGCGTAACCATCATCTCGGCAACGGTTCCGATAACAATTGCCGGATAGACAATAAGAGGATACGCGGCGATGAAAAGATGGAGCCAGTTCATACACCTGTTTTTGTATAACCGGTCGGCGCGGCCCTCTTCCGTCCCGACGAGTCAGGACTTCAGACGGGCAAGCAGGATTCGAACCTGCGACCCGCCGTGTACCCGCCTGCCGGAGCCAACGTGGGCCAGGAAGGGATCGAACCTTCGACTTCTGTCTTATAAGGACAGCGTTCTACCACTGAACTACTGGCCCTCCTTTACAGTACGGCGGGCAGGTAAGACGGCTGCTCTACCACTGCCTGCCGCCATAGCTTTCCCAGTCTTTGTAGCCGAAGCTACTCCGGCGGAGTAGACAGCGACGGCGGGGGCTACGCGCCGCAGAAACATTGTCCGCCAGAGGTATATCACATCCCGCTTAGCCCCTCAAGCGCTTACCGGAACGAGTTTGAACCTCTTCATCAACGCGTCAAATTCATCACGCTCGAGCGTTTCTTTCTCTACGAGTGTCGTGGCGATGGCATCCAGCGTGGTGCGGCGCTTTCGGATGATTTTTTTCGCCAGCAGGTACGCACGCTGAACGAAGCGTTCAACCTCCTTATCGATTGCAAGTGCCGTTTCGTCCGAATAGTTCCTTTCGGTTGCGATTTCGCGACCCAAGAAAATCAACTCCTGGGTTTTTCCGAAGGTAATAGGTCCGAGTTTTTCACTCATGCCGTACTTGGTAACCAGTTTGCGAGCAATCTCGGACGCCATTGCGAGGTCATTTGAACCGCCAGTGCTGATGTCTTTGAATACTATCTCCTCGGCGGCGTATCCCCCGAACGCCACCGCAAGGTCGCCGACGAATTGTTTGCGCGTGCGAATGTACGTTTCTTTTTCGGGAAGTTTGAGCGTATAGCCGCCGGCTCTCCCGCGCGCAACGATAGAAACCTTGTGCACGGGGTCGGCTCCCTTGATGCTTGCGGCCACCAGCGCGTGTCCCGCTTCGTGGTAGGCGGTCACCTTTTTTTCCTCCGGAGTCAGCACGCGTGACCGCCGCTCGGGTCCCAGGAGCACTTTTTCAATCGCCTCGTATAAATCTGCCTGCTCTGCAGCTTTTTTATTCTTGCGCGCCGCAAGTATAACTCCTTCATTCATTAGGTTTTCAAGGTCAGCGCCGGAAAACCCGGGTGTGCGCACTGCAATGTGACGCAGGTTAACGTCCTTTGACAGTTGTTTGTTGCGTGCATGTATTTTTAAAATCGCCTCGCGGTCATTGATGTCAGGAAAATCGAGAACTACGCGTCGGTCGAATCGCCCAGGTCGCAACAGCGCCTGGTCCAGAATATCGGGGCGGTTGGTAGCCGCGAGCACCACCACGCGCGTGTCTTTTTCGAACCCGTCCATCTCAACAAGGATTTGATTAAGCGTCTGTTCGCGCTCGTCGTGTCCGCCACCAAGGCCCGCGCCTCGTTCACGCCCGACCGCATCAATTTCATCAATAAACAAGATGGAGGGAGCAGCTCGTTTTGCGGTTGAAAATGAGTCGCGGGTGCGCGATGCTCCCACGCCCACGAACATCTCTACAAACTCGGAAGCAGAGATATGAAAAAACGGGACGTTTGCCTCACCCGCAACAGCGCGTGCAAGCAGTGTTTTCCCGGTTCCCGGCGGCCCCATTAAAAGAACTCCGCGTGGGATCTGCGCTCCCAAGTCGGAGTATTTTTTGGGGTTACGCAAAAAATCCACCACCTCTAGAAGTTCCTGTTTTGGTTCCTCAAGTCCCGCTACGTCGGCGAACGTGATGCGGTTTTTGAGAGGAGCGAACAGGCGGAGGTTTGACTTGCCGAATGAGAATGCCTGACTTGCGCCTGCCCGCGCTTGCCGAAACGTCCACCAGAAAAACGCCCCGATGACAATCAGCGGAATCAGCGTGGGGAGAAGAATCCCCGCCCAAAATTTCCATCCCGATTCGTTTTTAACCTCGAGCGGCACCCCTGCAAGCGCCTCACCGGAAACGCCGTAGCGCGACAGAGTTTCGGACAGCCCTGCCTCAGCTTCTTTTTGGGTTGTCACCGTCGTGTTGTTTTTGAGTTTCGCTTCGACGGTGTCTCCCGAAACCGTGATGTGCTCAACCTCTCCGGCGCTGATCTTGAGCGCGAGCTCGCTTAACGGTATTGCCTGGGACTTTTGCCCTTCAAGCGAATACAGCGACGCGAAAAAGAAGACGATCGCGATGAACAGAAAAATGACAACGAAAAGGTTTTTGAAAAGCCCGAGCTTCATAGGTGGATAAAGTCGGGGACAGTATAGGGCATTGTGGTGAGGCAATCAACTGGGAGCGCAGACGGAAAGCCGCATAGTGTAAACCGAATACGGAAATACTAACTGTGAAATATCCGGTCTACTCCCTCACTTTTTCAGCTTCAGGATAATCCTCTTCTCTTCCGGTTTGAATTGGGAAACGACGAACACGTGTTCCTTTTCCTCTCCAATCGTTTCGCGCATTACCTCCTGACTCTCAAACTCACTGATGTGAATCAATCCCTGCAGGTCGTGTCCCAGCGCAATAAGTGCGCCGAACGGGTTATACCGTGCCACCGTCCCTTTTATCTCCTGCCCTTCGGCGAAATACTGTCCCGCGCTGTCCCATGGATTTGGTTTTAGTGCCTTAAACGAGAGCGACACCCGCCCATCTTTTATTTCGATGATTTTTGCTTTCATCGCATCATCCACTTTCACCACCTCTTTAGGCGATTCAATCAGTTTGTGGTCGATTTCGGAGATGTGCACCAGTCCCTCAACCTGCGGGTCATCCACGAATCGCACAAACACCCCGAAATCCGCAACGCCCGACACCACTACCTCCACAGCATCTCCGATCTGGTACTTGGCAAGCGATTTTTTGACGCCCTCGTCAGTCACTTCCCGCTCGGAAAGGATCAATTTGTCGTTTTTGGGATTAAAGTCCAATACCTTCACCTTCAAATCCTGCCCCACGAATTTTTGTAATGCTTCGAAAATCTTTCGCTTGTCAGCGTCGGGAACATGAGGATAGTGTTCCGCCGAAAGCTGCGAGACGGGAATAAAGGCCTTTGTGCCCCCCACCGACGCTAAAAGACCCCCGGAGTTTGCTGCTTTGATCTTAACCTCAAATGCTTCGTCGCTGTCCTTAAGTCGTCTGATTTCTTCCCAACTCTGTTGTTCAATGGCTTTGACCAGCGAGAGCTCAACAAATCCTTCTTCATTTTCCGGCTCGACAATGGTAACGGTCGCAACTTGTCCGGGAGAAAGTTTTTTGATGATGTCGCGGGCGGCCAAGAACTCGGCTCCATACACAATACCGGTACCGCGGTCTTTGATGTCAAAGTACGCCGTCTGCTCTTTGATATCCAGGAGCGTCGCCTCAATCGCATCTCCTTCCTTGAGCGGCGTGGTCAGGTCGGGATTGTTTTTGAGCACCGCGTAGAGCGGATTGGCGCGTTTTGATTCGTCGGTTGTCTTGATTTTCACGGAATAAAAAAGTACCGGTTTACTCGTAATAGCGCTTCATGCTGCCGATACACAACACACAAACGCTGCGATATCGTACAGAAAAAGCGGTTGCAAATCAAGCCTGTCAGCGCTATACTATAGAAGAAAGCAGGCGCACCGCAGCTTTCAAATGTTCCGCACGAACATTCTTTTTTTGTCAGTTGCCTGCTTCACTGTAAATTCCAGAGAGCGCACTGTTGTTTTTCTTATGATTATCACCTGGTACGGGGAGGGGTGTTTCAAGATCCAAAACGGCGACGACGTGGTATTGACCGATGCCCCTCCGAAAGATTCCGGAATCGTTGCGCCGCGCATCACGCCGCTGGTCTATATCCAAACCATTGGCGCTTGGCAGGGCGCCGCGGGCCCCTCTGTACAAGAGCGGGCAACGTTTGTGATAAACGGTGCCGGCGAGTATGACATTCACGGCATCAAAATCAAGGGGTTTCAGCTTGCGGAAGAGTCCTCTCCGAAGTTTTTTAAAACCATCTACACCGTTCTGTGGGATACCATTGCCCTGGGACTTTTGGGGCATCTTTCGGGAGATATTTCACCGGCAACGCTAGAGAGTTTTGAGGAGCTTGACGTTCTCATGGGCCCCGGTAGCGGCTCTCCGTTCATTGCTCAGGACAAGATTGCGAAGCTGGTCAAACAGCTTAACCCGAAGATTTTTATTCCATCTTTTGTTGCAACCAAGGGGCTTGTGCGCAAAGCGGCGCCGGTCAAGGAGCTAGTTACTCAGTTTAACGGAGACGCAGAGAGTGCCGATGAGAAATTCGTGTTCAAAAAGAAAGACCTGGACGCGATCAAGAAAACGAAAATCGTATGCCTGCATCCATAAAAAAAGCAGTTAATGCAATCCGATACGGCACTCTCACCCACCGCCGCAAGTGGTTTGTCGGTATAGTGATTGTCGCGTGTGCGTTTGTAGTTGCATTATGGGTGTTGTTTGTAAAGCTGGCCTCTCCGTTTTCTCAGTCGCAAACCGCCCAGCCGGAGCATAACAGAATACAGGAATTTCTGTCGGTTATTCGCGGCACCTTCAGTTCTGCGGGACAGCAAACGCAAGACCTGCTCTCGCAAGGCGCGTCGGTGGTCGACAAGATCCAGAGCGGCATTGTCACGGGCGAGCGACAGGTGCAGCAGTAACGTGCGTGTATGACGAAAGAGAAACGTCACCATATATCGCCTGAATCTCCCTCGCCGCGTGTGCCGCTGGAACGAACTGAAATCACGCAGGAACTTGAGCGTTCGTACTTGGACTATGCGATGTCGGTTATCGTTGCGCGGGCGCTTCCAGACGTCCGCGACGGTCTCAAGCCGGTACATCGCAGGATTTTGTGGGCGATGTGGGATTCGGGGTTGCTGCATAACACGAAGTACCGCAAGTCCGCAAACGTGGTCGGAGAAGTGTTGGGGCGATACCACCCGCATGGAGACACATCGGTGTACGACGCAATGGTTCGCATGGCACAGGACTTCTCGTTGCGCTACCCATTGATTGACGGACAGGGAAACTGGGGCTCTGTCGATGGGGATAACGCTGCAGCGATGCGTTACACCGAGACGCGACTGGCGCGCATTGCAAGCGAGCTTCTTGCCGACATTGAAAAAGACACCGTTGATTTCGTCCCTAACTATGATGCGACGCGGAAGGAACCGCGGGTGCTGCCGGCAAAACTCCCCAATCTGCTCTTAAACGGCACCGTGGGTATTGCGGTGGGAATGGCAACCGATATTCCGCCGCACAATCTTGGCGAAGTTGTTGATGCACTGTTCTATCTTATTAAGAATCCAGACGCTACAACCCATGAGTTGCTGCAGTACGTCCAAGGGCCTGATTTTCCCACTGGCGGCATTATTTACGACACGAAAAACATTGCCGAAGCATATGCAACCGGCCAAGGTTCCATCACCTGCCGCGCCAGAGCCGAGGTCGTTGAGCGAAAACCGGGGCACTATGCGATTGTGGTATCCGAGATTCCCTACCGCGTCAATAAATCTGAGCTGATTCAAAAAATTGCACAACTTGCCAACGAGAAAAGACTCGCGGGCATCAAAGATCTTCGGGATGAGAGCGACAAGGACGGATTGTCCGTGGTTATCGAACTTAAAGGAGACACTCCGCCCCAGAAAGTGCTCAACCAGCTCTACAAACACACGGAACTTCAGAAGGACTTTCATATGAATATGATCGCGCTGGTAGGAGGTCTGCAGCCGCAGCTTTTGTCACTCAAAGATATCCTGGAACAGTACCTTGAGCATCGCATTGTTGTCGTGCGCCGGCGCACCGCGTTTGACCTGGCACGTGCAAAGGAGCGGGCGCATATTCTTGAGGGCCTTTCCAAGGCGCTGGATCACATCGATGCGGTGATTGCAACTATCAAGAAATCACGCGACCGCGATGACGCACACACAAACCTTATCAAGAAATTTAGATTCACCGAGGTACAGGCAACGGCGATTCTCGAGATGAAGCTGCAAACGCTCGCCTCGCTTGAACGAAAGAAGATTAATGAAGAGCTTGGCCAGAAACGAAAACTCATCACGGAACTTGAGGCAATTCTCGCTTCGCCACAAAAAATAACAGGAGTCATCGAGCGCGAGCTTGGCGATGTGAAAGAACGTTATGCTGACCCGCGCCGGACGCAGGTGGTAAAAACAGCGCTCGCTGAATTCAAAGAGGAAGATCTTGTGCCGCAGGAAGAAGCGATCATCACGCTCTCGGCCGAAGGGTACATAAAACGTCTCAGCCCCGCCGCGTTCCGGCTCCAGAATCGCGGCGGCAAGGGTCTTATGGGTTCGGAGGTGCGGGAGGATGATTTCCTGACGCATCTTGCACATGCGGACACCCACGACAGCATTCTGTTTTTTACCGACAGCGGCAAGGTGTTTCAGACCAAGGTGTATGAGATTCCGCAGGGAACACGTACCGCAAAAGGAAAGATCATCCATAACTTTCTGGACATTCCGCCGGATGAGAAAATTCGCGCAATGGTTTCATACAACCAAAAATCTCAGGAGACGCGATATCTGGTTATGGTTACGGCTCAGGGATTGGTCAAAAAAACAGCGCGTGAAGATTTTACAAACGTGCGCCGTTCGGGCATTATTGCCATTTCGCTCAAAAAAGATGACGCATTGCGCGCGGTCCTCCCTACCTCCGGCAGAGATGAAGTGCTGGCGGTCACCGCCAGCGGCCAGGCGATACGGTTCAAAGAGTCGGACCTTCGTTCAATAAGCAGGGCGGCTGCGGGAGTGCGGGGTATGAAGCTTAAGAGCGGCGATGCGGTCGTATCAGCCGATGTTATTCGGGGGGAGCAGAAGAACAACAAAGTGCTGGTGGTAAGTGCAAATGGGTTTGCCAAGCAGACGTCATTGCGGGAGTACAAAGTGCAAGCACGCGGCGGGCAAGGTATTCGCACCGCAAAAATCACACCCAAAACAGGCGCAGTCGTCTCATGCCGGGTTATCGGAGACGAGGAAGAGGCGATCGTATTGTCCGCAAAGGGTCAGGTGATAAAAACGCGACTCTCTAACATCAGAGAGAGCGCTCGCGCTACCAGCGGAGTGCGGGTGATGCGCTTGAGTGGGGGTGATTCCATCGTTGCAATCACATGTGTGTAGCGCTTGTTTCTGGGATGTAGAGTAAAAACAAAAGCAGGAGGCGGGGACGGAAAACGGAAAAGCAGGAATTGAGAAAATGTCCAGGAATTCACGATCGTGAATTCCTGGACATTGTTGGTTTTCTAATTGAGCCGTTTCCACCTTCTTCGTTCTCCTTGTATTGCCTTTGTTGCACTTGCGCGGGATAATTACCATATATGCGTCTGACGCGCCAGCAGATCATTGTCGTCGGTGTGATCGGCGTTATTGTTGTTGTGCTGGTGCTGGGGTTTATGGGGGTTATCCCGGGCATCAAAAAGAGCGGGGTCGAACAGGACCCCAATTTTCCCCAGGAGGTGGTGAAGCTTACGATATGGGGGGTTGACCTGACTGGCAAAGAGCGTCAGGCGTTTATTGAGATCGCCAAGTCGTATGAGGCACTACACAAGAACGTCAAGGCGTCCTACACCGGTTTTGCGTCGTTTGAACAATTTGAGCAGGCGCTGATTGACGCGTTCGCCGAAGGCATGGGACCGGACGTGTTCATGATTGACAGCACCTGGGTCCCCAAACACAAAGGCAAGATGCTCCCCGCCGACCCGCGGCTGGCAACCGCAGCAACCGCCCAAACACTCTTTCCGGACGTAGTGACGAGAGATTTTGTGACGGACGGGCAATTGTACGCGCTGCCGCTTGATATGGACGGTCTTGCGCTCATCTACAACAAAGACATGTTCAACGCCCGCTCGATTCTGTACGCGCCCCAGACATGGGAAGACATGCTCTCGGTGATTCCCAAATTGCGCATGATGGAAGGTGCAAAGCAGATCAAGCGGGCCGCGCTTGCGCTGGGCGGTGCGCGCAACGTGGCTACAATGCCGGACATCTTAAGCGCGCTAATGCTTCAAAACGGCTCGGCCATCAATACAAAGGAAGGAGGAGTGCGTCTTGACGGTCCTGCACAGCAGGCGGTGACGTTCTACATGCAGTTTGCCGATCCTATTAATGTGTACTATACATGGCACGAAGGGCTTGAAGGTTCACGCGAAGCGTTTGCGAGTGAGCGCGTGGCGATGATTGTGGACTATGCGGCGGCGCTTCTGAACATTCGCAACAGGAACTCATTTCTTAACATCGGCGTCGCTCCTCTGCCGCAGGTCAACGCCGATCGTCCCATTAGTTTTGCGCGCTACCAGGGTCTTGCGGTATCCCGCCAGACGCGGCAGCCCTATGTGGCGTGGGATTTCGTTCGGTTTATTACTACCCAGCCGGCAAACAGTCAGATGTATCTTACCGCCACCGGGCAATTGCCGGCGCTCAAGAGCATGATTAACACGCGGCTCGGAGAAGAAAAAGGATCGTTTTTGCAGGGAGCGCTGATTGCAAAAACATGGCAGCAGGCGGACAGCGATGCGACCAAAGATATTTTCGAGATCATGATTCTTGATATCGCTGCCGGTCGGGTCGACGTTTCACGCGCGGTACGCGCCGCGGAAAGTCAGTTGAATCAGATTCGGTAATATGAAACAGATACGTGCGGCGGTCATTATCGTAACGGGACTGGTTGTTTTGCCTGCGGCGGTGTTTGCACTTGAGCCGCTGGTGCAGTGCGGAAACGAAATCGACTCCAACAATCCAAACGTAAGTCAGTTCTGCAAATATTCCGACCTCATCGGTCCGGGAGGACTTGTCGATCGCGTGGTGCAATTTGCGCTGTTTTTCATTGCGATGCCCGCGGCAGTTGCGGTCACCATCTACGGAGGATTCTTACTGCTCACTTCGGGAGGAGACGAAGGGAGAATTTCAAAAGGCAAGTCGGTCATCAAGGCGGTGGCATGGGGCCTTGCGATTTCATTTGGAGCGTTTTTGATAGTGAGAACGGTATTAACGCTTCTCTTCTGATGAGAATGCGGCTGTTTGAATGATGAATTACATTCACAAAACGGAAGCGATTCTGCTATACTGGAAAGCGAATATGATAAAAGCGTTTCGGAGTATTGCGGCTACACTTCTCGCCCTGCCGGCGCTCGTGCAGGCACAGAGTAATCAGCCCACTATCCAGCTGACCGATCCGACCGGCACGGGAACCTTTGCGGCGCTCGCTAAAAAAATCGTCAGCTACCTCTGGCAGATTTCCATCCCCATCATTGCGATTATGGTGCTCTGGGGAGGATTTTTATTCCTCACCGCGGGGGATGACATCTCAAAAGTGCAGAAGGCCAAGAATACGCTCAAATGGGCAGTTATCGGTACGGCGGTGATTTTGGTTGCGCAGGGAGTCGTTTTCATCATTGGGGAGTTATTCGGGGTCGAGAATATAAATCAATTCATGAATTAGACGGAAAGGGATAATATGCGCGCGAAATTTTTTCCCATTATCATCCTGACAGCCCTGATTGCATTCCCGTTTGTAGTTCTTGCACAGGCTACGACAAACCCACCACCGCCTCCCATTGAGGACTGGGCAGGCATTGTTAGGGTACTCGAGAAGGTTGTGGTGTGGATGTACGAAGCGTTTTTCATCGTTGCGGTTGGATTTATCCTCTGGGCTGCATATCTGTTTTTGAGCGCCGGAGGCAATGAGCAGAAAGTCGGAGAAGCGAAGAAGCGTCTCATGAACGCCGTAATTGCGATTGTCATAGCGCTGGTGGCAAGCGGCGTTGCAAAGATTATTCAAACCTTCCTTAACCCTTAAGAAGGGTAATTGACTTTATGACAGCGGTCTCAGTAAGGCGAACGGCAGCTATTATAGGGGTGGTTGCCCTATGCGTAACAGGTGTGCTTGCACTTACATCAGCAAGAACGCTTGCTCAGTCAACCGTCAATTCGGATCTTGTCTATCCTCTCCAAGAAATAAAATCGCCGGTTGAACAAGCGAGCCAGGTGCAGGAGAGATTTAAAGACGTTATCCGCTGGGTGTATACGATGTTTTTTATCGTTGCCGTTTTGTTCATTCTTTTGGCGGCGTATAACTATCTTTTGGGCGGGCAGGACGAGAAGCGGATTGAGCTTGCAAAAAAGCAACTTACCTATGCGGTGATTGCGATTGTAATAGCGCTGGTTGCCGCGGGAGTAGCGGGGGTTGTGTACGATCTTCTTACGGGATAATGATATGGACTATTTTTCTATAATAGTGCGCACCACTGTTTTTACCGGTGCTTTTCTCGTTGCGCTTGTTACTATCCCTGCTGCCATTGCCCAAAATAACGGAGGGTTCAACAGCGACATCATTCCGTTTGCGAGCGAGCTTGACACTCCGGTCACCGGTTACAGCGATGTTGAAAACATTATCGTCAACATCATCAAGTGGCTCTACACCATCTTTTTCCTTGTAGCGGTTTTCTTTATCCTGCTGGCGGCGTACAATTTCATCGCCGGTGCCAGAGACGAAAACAGGCTTAAAAAGGCAAAAGACCAGCTCAAATACGCCGTCATCGCCATTGTGATTGCGCTGGTGGCAAGCGGGGTAAGTATTATCATAAAATCATTTCTGTCAAGTGCCGCCTAGGCACAACTTTTGTGAGTGAGTAAGCATTTGTTCATATGAAAACTAACGCACGCACGCTTATAATATTCATCGCTCTGACGGCAGTGCTCTCTGCCACTTCTGCACTGGCGATTCAGGCAGAAGGGCCCGAAGCGGCCGACATTCTCGATTCACCGGTTAAGGATGTCACCACCATCCAGCAGATATTCATCAACATCATCGGGTGGATATACACGGTGTTTTTTGCCGTTGCAGTGCTGTTCATTCTTGTGGCGGCGTACAATTTTGTCACCAGTTCGGGTAGTGAAGATAAGGTTTCACTTGCGAAGAACCAACTCAAATATGCCGTCATCGCTATCGTGGTTGCGCTGGTGGCAAGCGGGGTGTCGGTGGTGATCGAACGATTCCTCTGGTCGCGCGGGTATTTCTAACGCTTTGACACTTCTGGAAGCCGTACGGTATACTGAGTCCGTACCTAAAACCTAAAAAGGTCGCAGAAATACATTGCAAACTATGAAAAAAATCCTTGCATCAGCCGCGCTGGCCATCATCTTGGGAGCACTGGTACTCACCCCCGCGCTTGCGCAATATGCGCCTGGCCAAGCTCCATCAGCGCAGCAGCCCGCAGTACCGATTACGGGCGAGCAGAGCGTCTCGGGGTGGGTCCAAATATTCGTGACCGCTGTGCGGTGGATCTACACCATTCTATTCATCCTTGCGGTCCTCTTCATCCTTCTTGCTGCGTATAACTTTGTCACCAGCAAGGGAGATCCCGAGAAAGTATCCACGGCGCGCAAACAAGTATTGTGGGCGGTCATCGGTGTCGCGGTTGGATTGCTCGCGTGGACAATCGTGCGGCTTGTGGAAACCTCGATAGCAGGAGGCCTCACATAAAGCGTATTAGCTGGATTCTGAAACGAAAAGAGTAAAGGCCCGACGCGTGCGCCGGGCCTTTTGGTTTTCGAGTGCTATACAGGGGTCGTTCGGGGGAGAACGTACTCCCAGTTCTCCCCGTCCCGGTGGGTGACAATTGTCACCTCCACCCTTTCTCCGGTCAGGCTCTTGAGCCTGAACTGGGGAACTTTGGGGAGGTTGTAGGTCACCACCCCCCTGCAGATTTCGTCGGACTTACGCCCGTACAAGATTTGGACACACTGCCCCTCCAACTTTGGGACAATAGTCCACCCCACTCCGGCGACTCGCGGGGTGCAGATTTCCTCGGAGATGTCAGCACCTGACACCACTACAACGTGGTTGTCGTAGAGCCCTAACTTGACGTCACAAGGAAGCTCTGTTGGTACCGGCGTGGGAGCGGGCACAGCAGGTGGTGCGGGTTGCCTCAGGGCAACGGCTTCTCTGGGCGTTTTCGCGGGACGCGTGCCAATCTCGTGATAGATCCAGAGCCCCACTGTCAACGTTACTAGGACGGCAGATATCCAGCGCAGCGCCTTCTTGAAGCGGACCTCGCTGGTCATGACGCACCTCCCTTACCGAGGTTCCCGAGCGCCGCCAGCAGAGCAGTTCCAACATCAGCAATCTCGCTTGAGGCACGGAGCGTGATGATGTGCTCGGTACCTTTCTTGGTCTCGGCACGGAAGTCAGCGCCAAGCTTGTCAAGCGAGAGTCCCAACAGCTTTAGGTATTCGACGAGCTTCTGGGGGTTGGCGATCGCTTCCTCGGGGACGCCTATGTCCTTGAGGTAGGTAATGATGCGCCTGGACACTGTGCCTGCCTCGATGGTCTGTGCTTTCCGCTGCTGCTGTTCGTTAGCAATCAGCTTAAGTGCTTCCGCCAGCGCGTCGGAGGGATCGATCCTGGTGATGTTGAGCCTGCGGATCACGAGGCCGATGCCTGATACGTGGAAGTCACCTTGGCCGCAGTCGAGCTTTGACCACGCCAGTTGTGTTTTCAGCTTCTTCTTCCGTTGATCCTTTGTCATCTGCCCCCACTTGAGATGCTCCCCATTTTCATTGCGGGGGATTTTCTGCCCGGAGAGCTTAGCCACTATCATCCGGGCAAACTTCTCATGCATGCGGATTGCCTCATCCCACGTCTTGGGAGGTGAACCGGGATCTGCGGCGAATCCGCGGACTGCTTCGGCGAACATCCCCCTTAGTTGCTCTAGAGGATTTTCCACTTCTGCGTACACAACAAACTCATCTGGATCATCGCTTGGCTGCGTGGTGATCTCCGCTGTCGCCTTGATCTCTGCCTGATCGTCTGGCGTGAACACCTTGTCGATGACAATAGTGTCGGTCGTGCGCTTGCAGTCGAAGATGAGTAGATCCTCTGCGAAGGGCACCAGAAAGCAGATGCCCTCCCACGCCAATCTGCGAGTCCGCTTGTTGAAGATGCGGATGATGCCACGTGTCGCCGTGTCGACAATCCGCGTGAACGGACCGAGCAGGGCGACGGCGAAGCACAGCAAAATGAGAGGGACCAGAAACAGGGGTGGATTGAGAAGAGTCCAAACACACAAAGTCACCAGCGCTGTGACCAAGACGTAGACCAGAATGCCTGGGAGCATCCACAGTATACGCTTGGTCAGCGAGGGACCAGTCACGCGGGGCCCCTTTTCCCGCCGCCCTTCGATAAGAAGGGTTAGTAATGACTTCACCACGTTGATCGCTGACATCTTTTCTTCTCCTTTCAGGCTGTTAGCCTTTGTTGTTTGTTAAAGAACGTTTGGCTATAGCATCTTGCTACGGGCATAATTATAACAGAAATGTCATATTTAGTCAAATCTTCTGCTGTAGTTGCGGACTGGGAGCCTTTTGACTACTATACAAACGCGGGCAGGTGGTGAAACGGTAGACACGCCAGCTTTAGGAGCTGGTGCCGCAAGGCATGCGGGTTCAAATCCCGCCCTGCCCACCGCGGGAAACGGGATTTGAAATTTGTATCATGCTCTACCTTCTCTACGGTCCCGACTCATATCTGCGGCGCAAAAAAATTACCCAGCTGGTTGAAACAAAACGGGCGCAGCACCCGACGTTGCGCGTCGAGCGTTTTTTTGTCGATGAAGAAGGAGAAGCAAACCGCCTCCATGAGTTCGTCGTCTCAAGAGACCTTTTTGGTTCTCTGTATAAACTTGCGGTTGTTGACGGGAGCGCTCATGCCCAGGACAAGAGCACTCTGATGCATGTTCTTAAGGTTGCAGAAAAAGATCGCAACATCATCCTCATTCTCAACGAGGAGACCCGACAGAAAAGCATACCAGTGACCGTTGCAGACCTTTTGAAAAAACTCGAGGCGCAGGAACAATACTTTTCGGAGACCTCCCGGAACAAAATGCCTTCGTTGGTATTTACGGAGTGCAAAGAGCGGGGAATTGCGGTTGAAGCAGGAGCCATTCGTGCACTGTGCGCGCTGTACGGTTCTGATACGGAAGGAGTGATGAACGAAATACAGAAACTCTCGTTTCTGGGTGAGCTGGTTTCGCTTGATCTCCTGCGCCGCCTGGGCGGCTATGCGCAGGATCTTGTGTTGTTCGAGTTTTCGCGAATTATATTCGGACGCACCGGTGTGCGTGAGCGCCTGGGGGCATGGGAGCGGCTCCAGCTGCAGCACACTGAGCCGCGTCGCGTTTTTAACTACTGCGCCAAAGTAGCAACGCAGCGTGACGACGTTGAAAAAATCGCCCGTGCCGATATTTCCATCAAATCAGGGCGACTGGAATCCGATCAGGCAATGTTGGCGCTAGTGTTGGGCTGATGCCCGTTTCAGAAGACCGCTTGCGCGCGACTTGATGCGCGCGGCTGCGTTTTTTTTGATGTAGCCGCTCTTGGCAACTTTGTCGGCGACTTGGTAGACCTTGGAGAGCAGCTGTTGAGCTGTGCCGAAATCTGAAGCGGCAACTGCTTTCTTGAACGCCTTGACGGCGCTGGTGAGCGCTTTTTGGCGCGCAAGGTTGCGCGTGCGGTGCCGTATATTTTGTCGTAGAGCTTTTTTTGCGGATCTGATGTTGGGCACAGTCGGGAAAGTAAAAGGTAAAAAGGGAAAAATGAAAAAGAGAAACAAGATACGGAGCGCATAGTATCAGCAGAGCAGGGGAAAGTCAATAAAATCAGCCTTCGCAGCATTGTCGGTTCGTGATACAATCTGATGTGTCTGACATTTTTTCATGATCGATTCTATTACCGGAGTTGTTGTACGGAGCGGAGACGGATATGTCGTGCTCAAAACCGCCGGCATCGGGGTGAAGATTTTTTGTACCCACAATGCGGCGCGACGACTGGCACGCAAGAAATCAGCGACGTTGCACTGCGTGTTGTATCCGGACAACGTTGAGCTCTATGGGTTTGAAAAAGAAGCGGAGCGCACGCTCTTTACGCGGCTGCTGTCAGTACCAGGCGTTGGCCCCAAAAACGCTCTGCGTATCATGAATTCATGCAATGCCCGCGAACTTAACGCCGCGGTTGCATCCGGAAGAGCCGAGCGCGTCGCCCGTACGTGCGGCGTGGGAACAAAAACCGCCGCGCGGCTCATCCTCGAAATGAGAGGAAAAATACACAGCGACAGCGCATCAGACGTGTCGGAGAATCGTTTTGAAGCGGAGGTAGCCAGCGCTCTGAAGAGACTAGGCTATAACAAGAAAGAAATTGCAGCTGCCCTCTCTCAGTTGCCCAAAACCTCTAAATCTCTTCAGCAGACAATCACAATCGCGCTCAAAAATCTTGCGCCGCCTCATCTTATGACACGCTAGGCGCTCCGGACACCATGCGCACATTTCTTAAACCGCTCTTCTCTCTCTACCACTGGTGCTGGGCGCTTGCGGGAGCATTGGCCTATCAGTTTCCGTCGCGGCACCTGAAAGTCATCGGTGTTACCGGCACCAAAGGAAAATCCACGACGCTTGCACTTCTGGCTCATATTCTTGAGCGGGCGGGGCACTCAACGGCGGTGCTCTCGTCTGTGTCGATGAAGGTCGGGCCGCACTCCGAACGCAACCGGACTGGAAACACCATGCCGGGTCGCCTGTTCATCCAAAAATTTCTCAAACAAGCGGCGGCAGCGCGATGTGAGTACGTGCTGCTTGAAGTTACCTCACAGGGGATTCTGCAACACCGCCACCGGTTCATTGCGTGGGACAAGGCGGTTTTTCTGGATATCCACGCCGAGCACATTGAGGCGCACGGGTCCTTTGAGAACTATCTGGACTCCAAGGTTTCATTCTTTCGCTATGTGGCAGGCTCACGTGAGAGAAAAAACCCGCAGTTTTTTGTGAATCAGTCGGACCCGTATGCTGACCATTTCATTCGCACGGCCAAAGAACACACGCTTATTCTTTTTTCGCCCGACGATGTCCAGAAACTCGAAGGACTTTCAATTCCAGACACGCTGGAGGGCGTGTTCAATACCATTAATGTTGCGGCAGCTTTTGCGGTAGCACGCAGTGAAGGGGTCTCTTTGGGCACCGCCGTTGATGCTATCAACGGTTTCAGCGGTCTCGCCGGAAGAATGGAAGTTATCGCGCGCTCGCCGTTTCGAATCGTGGTGGATTACGCGCACACTCCCGATTCCCTGAAGGCGGTCTACGGTCATCTGGTGGCAACAAATCCTGAGGGGGCGCGCCTCATCTGCGTGTTGGGGTCCTGCGGCGGCGGCAGAGACAAGTGGAAACGGCCCGAACTGGGGAAAATCGCCGCCCAGAACTGCGATGCGATTATTCTGACCAACGAAGACCCGTTCGACGAACTGCCGGAACAAATTATCGAAGACATCGCAGCCGGCTGCGCGCAAATTCAAAGCTCCAAGTCCGAAATTCTAAAAATTGTTGACAGAAAAGAGGCGATACAAAAAGCGATTGCGCTGGCGCGCGAGAGGGATACGATAGTGATTACCGGTAAGGGAGCCGAGGAATACATTCGCGTGAAAGGCGGAAAGAAAATCCCATGGTCCGATGCGGAAGCGGTGAGGGAACTGATGGGGGATATAACGAAATAAAAAAGAGAGCCGACACGGGTCAGCTCTTTGGAAAGATGAGATGGGTACTGTTTTAGGAGACAGGAGCTCCTGCCGGAAGCTCGCTGGTGATTTCCCGCTCTTGTGACGAGATTGCTTTCTGTCTTGGAGTCTCGATAGGGACAACGTCGCCTGGTTCGAAGAGACGAAGCTGTTTCCCCTCCATTTTTCTCTGTACGCGAGTCTGTTTCCTCTCGCGCGGCGGGCGCTGGAGAAAGTTTTGCCATGCCTCTGCGAGCGTTGCCTCACAGGCGACAACAATGCCCATGCCCGTGCCGAAGAGAAACTTTCTGAACGCTTCGTTTGTTGGAACGGCGAAGACGTTCGCTCGGGGGAAGAAATCGAGACGCAGAATCTCGCGGTATATATCTCCCTCTCTGCGCGTGACTTTGTACATGACGGCGTCAACGGGCGAGAGCTCGACGAGCCTCCTCTTTGTGCGTCGGGGTTCTCGGGCGGTGTATGCCTTTTGGGCCTTAAAGAAAGCAGTTCGGCAGGCGTTGAAGAGAAGAAACTTGACCTTCGGCTTCCTGATTCTTTTCATCAACTCTTTCCCGTTGGGGAGAAGCTTGATCTCCGGTTTCTCTTTCCCGTGCTTTGTCTTCGAACCGCTCGGAGTGGCACGGACAACCACAACCCCCGACTCGACATAGGTTTTCCTGGGGGGATTGGCTCCGTAATAGTAATAGTCGGCCGTCACTCCGATACGGAACGTTGCTTCAACCATATCGACGGTGATGCCGCCTACTTCGAGCGATTTTGACGCGCGGACACCTTCACACCATGGGACGATGGTGATTTTGACCTGGTCCAGAATTGGTGGGAAGTCGTAGTTCAGCTTCTGCCTCAGAAGTTCGGATGCCTTTTCCATTTTTCCCCCTTCCAAACCTCTCGGTTTTGGTTTGCCTTCTAAATAAAACTACAGATTTAATAAAAAGTCAATAGGCAAGCGGCACCGTAAAAAACACGGAGCCGTTACCGACTCCGTACTGTGACAACCATCACCGCGCTGCGAGTTGGTGGGTTTAAGGAGAGGCGGGGGAAACGGGGAAAAGCAATGGCTGCTCGTCGGTAGCGCGCGCCAGCATGCACTGGTGTGTTGCTAGCCGTACGGCATCGTCGGCAGACTGCGCCAACCGTCGCGCCTCCCGTTCCTCGTTCTCGGTGAGCTTGGCGCCATCACCCCGGCAGTGCAGCAAGTGCGGCTTGTACCCCTCGAGGGATGACCTGTTGAAGCACACTCTTTTGCCGTTGATATGGATGATGAAACTCGTTACCCGTGGGTCCTCCATACCCGCATCCTCCTTTCCGGTGTGTACATTATCCCAGCATATATTCAACACTTGCTCTGTCAAGTTTCAAAGAGCGTGCAGAATATGTATACTGCATACGATCGATAACTACCATACCGTGCGCGCCAACACAAATCGTGATGTACTCGAACAATCATCGAAGCTTCGGGCATCTTAAAGCGACCTGAGTAGTCTGAGTGCCGTATGAAATTGACATTTGTCGGAGGAGCCGGTGAGGTAACCGGCGCCTGTTATCTTCTGGAAGACAAAAACGAGCGCATCCTCGTGGACTGCGGCATGCACCAAGGGGAAAAAAGTTGCGAGAAGAGAAACTTCGAGCCGTTCGGATTCGATCCCGCGTCCATCTCCGCGCTTTTGGTTACGCACGCTCACATTGACCATATCGGCCGCATCCCGAAACTGGTCAAAGACGGTTTTTCGGGATCCGTTTATTCAACCGCTCCCACTAAAGACGTGATGCGCGAGGTGCTGAGCGATGCACACCATCTGATGGTGCAGGAGCTTAACAAAAATCAGGAGCCGCTCTATAACCTTGAGCACATTGAGCAAGCGCTGGAGCGATGGAGGGCGGTTTGCTATCGCAAGCCGTTTTCAGTTGGGCGTTTTGCCGTCGAGTTCTACAACTCCGGTCACATCCTCGGCTCGGCTTCAATTAAGATAACCGCGTCGGGGAAGGTTATCGTCTTTTCCGGAGATTTGGGCAACATGCCCGCGCCGCTGGTGAAGGACACGGAGTACATCGAAGGGGCTGATTATGTGGTTATTGAGTCGGCATACGGCGGTCGCGTGCACGAGCCGATCGAGGAACGAGCGGGGGTTTTGGAGGATATGATTGAAGACACGGTTAAATCAAGCGGTACGCTCCTGATACCCGCATTTGCCATGGAACGTACACAGGAGCTTCTGTACGAACTCAACAAACTGGTGGAACAAGGGCGGATTCCCAAAGTCCCCATCTTTATTGATAGTCCGCTGGCGATTCATCTCACTGAGGTCTACCAGCGCTATGCGCAAGATCCCGAGTATTTTGACGAGGAAACCATCGCAGCGGTGAAGCGAGGCGAGCAAATTTTCAACTTTCCGGGCCTTCGATTCACGCTGACGGTTGAAGAATCGAAAGAGATTAATAGCATCCCGCCGCCCAAAGTTGTCATTGCCGGCTCCGGTATGTCCACCGGCGGGCGGGTTCTGCACCATGAAGTGCGGTACCTTCCGGATCCCAACAGTATGATTTTCTTCGTGGGATTTCAGGCAAAAGGATCACTGGGGCGCCGGATCTTGGATGGAGCAGCAGCAGTCAGAATTATGGGACAGGATGTTGCGGTCCGCGCGCGCACGAAGGCCGTCGGTGGATTTTCAGCGCATGCCGACCAGCCGCTGCTTCTGAAATGGATTAAGATGATGGACCACGGGCTCAAGAAAGTATTTATTGTGCAAGGCGAGGCGGACCAGAGCGAAGCGCTTGAAACACGCATCAAAGACGAATTTGCCATTAACACAGGGATTCCTGCGGAAGGAGAAACTGTTGAATTGTAAGAACCGGGTGTTTGCGCTATGATGAAGCAGATACTTTCCGTTGCATATGGAAAAGAAACTGTGTACCAGCATCACGCCGATGTACAAGATTTGCATCTCGGGGGCGGCTGAAACCTCTCACTGCGGCGATGCTGCGTTTGAGGCGGCAACGGAATTGGGACGTGAGGTGGTACGGCACAACGCGGTACTGATTGACGGCGCCACGACCGGATTCCCGCTCTGGGCTGCCAAAGGAGCAAAGGAAGCGGGCGGCATCGTCATCGGATTTTCGCCTGCGGTGTCGGAAAAAGAACACAAGAACGTATACAGACTTCCGGTTGATTATCACGACTTGATCGTCTACACGGGGTTTGACTACTCCGGAAGAAATCTGCTTCTGACGCGTGCGGCGGATGCGGTAGTCGTAGGCTGCGGGCGCCTGGGAACGCTGAACGAGTTCACCATTGCGTTTGAAGACGAGAAACCCATCGGTGTGTTGGAGGGTGAGTGGGAGATGGATGAGATGATCAAAAGCATCGTTGCTCGCGGACATCGGGGCAAGGGCAAGATTGTATACGCAAAAACCCCAAAAGATCTTTTGGATAAGCTGGTTGACCTTATCGCCCGTGATAAAAACGACTCATAAAACCTTATTGTTTTAAAGGTCGCGTATAGAGCATCATGCTGTTCTATGGCTGAGAAAAAACCGGTGGGAGAAATAACCCACTTCTACGACAAAATCGGCGTCGCCATTATCAAGTGCGCCACCCCGCTGTCGGTGGGCAACACCCTGCATTTTAAGGGGCACACGACCGACTTTACACAAACAATCAGCTCGATGCAGTACGACCACAAAGACATCGAGAAGGCAAAGAAGGGACAGGAGATCGGCGTGAAGGTTGACGAGAAAGTTCGGGAGGGCGACGTAGTGTATTTGGAAGACTAACTATCGCAGATGGCGCGAGTAGAATCCCGCGTATGAGCGACGCGGTATGAATGGCGCGTGGAAAAATTTTGTCCTGCCGACGTCGCTGTTGACCGGCACTATCATTGGTGCGGGCATTTTTTCATTGCCGTACGTGTTTCATCGCATCGGCATCGTTGCCAGTGTCGTCTACATGGGTGTTTTTTGTATCGTGCTGACGCTGATGCATCTGATGTACGCGGACATAGTTGTTGCCTCGCGGGAGCGTCACCGATTCGCTGGATTTGCACGTAACCTTCTTGGCTCGCGGTGGTACATTCCGGCGATCATCGTCGGAGTGATGCAGTTGTTTTTGGTGCTCACGATTTATCTGGTGCTCGCGCCGAGTTTTATCAGGTTGTTTCTTCCCGCTCTGGGTGTGGGATGGGCGGCGCTTGCGTTTTGGGTTGCGGGAACCGCGGTAATTTTTGTGAGCAGTCGGCGGCTCGCGCTGGCGGAATTTGTCGCCACGCTCGGTATCGTTGTAACCATTGTCTTGATTGGTGTACAGGGGATTCCTCACGCATTGTCACGGCCGCTTGCCGCAGCATCTTTTGATCTTGGGTCGCTTCTGCTTCCATTCGGCGCGATTCTCTACGCGCTGATAGGACGGACTGCGATTCCTACGCTCGTGTACTACTTTCGCGATGAGCACGGCGATGTGAAGCGTGCCAAGCCTGCAATTGTCTGGGGAACGGTGATTCCGGCGGCTCTGTACGCGGTATTTGTGATAGGAGTACTGGGGCTTTCGTTTCCTCCTTCGCCGGATGCAGTATCGGGCCTTTGGAGCGTGCTGCCCGCGTGGTTTATGGCGGGGGTTGGAATACTGGGCTTTCTGGCGTTGTGGAGTTCGTATTTTGCCATCGGG
>CAYGZT010000037.1:0-3919 GCA_964354445.1 uncultured Candidatus Saccharibacteria bacterium | reverse complement strand
GCAGGTGCTTGCGCGCCACCCCTCCCTCGACATCGCAGTGGTTAAAATCAACGCGGGGGGCCTTCCGACGGTGACCTTGGGCGATTCCGATACCGTGAAACTGGGGCAGACCGCCATTGCGATCGGAAACGCGCTGGGAGAGTTTCGCAACACGGTGTCGGTGGGGGTCATCTCGGGACTTTCACGCAGCGTGACAGCATCGGCCGGAGGTACGACCGAGACCATCGAGAACGTTATTCAGACGGACGCCGCCATCAATCCGGGAAATTCTGGAGGACCGCTCGTGAATCTTCGCGGTCAGGTCATCGGCATCAACGTGGCGATGGTATCGGGTGCGCAGAACATCGGCTTTGCCATCCCCATCAATGCCGCAAGACAATCGATTAACTCAGTCCGGTCATCGGGGAGAATCTTAGTTCCGTTCCTTGGGGTTCGCTATATTGCGATGACAGAATCTGTTGCCAAAGAGTATAACCTTTCGGCAACCTACGGAGCTTTGCTGAAAAGCAGCGACAAGGAGCTTGCGGTGCAGGCAGGTTCGCCCGCCGAGAAAGCGGGTCTGAAAGAGAGCGACGTTATTCTTGAGGTAGACGGCCAGCGCATTGACTCATCTCATTCCCTTGCGTACGTTATTGCTCAGAAGTCGGTGGGGCAGACGGTGACGTTGAAAGTTTTACGTCAAAACAGCACGCTCACCGTGCAGGTGCAACTTGCCGAGCGAAAGTAGCAACAATTGGATGCGATCTGTCAATATTGATTTTGTCCACGCGCGCTATAATATAGGAGCGTGCATGAACGTCTCATAATCACCGTTTGTATTGCACAGCTTTTCTATGAAAGGAAACTTCAATCGTTTCACCATCAAAGCTCAGGAGGCGCTGCAGGGGGCGCAGGAGGTTGCAGCCGAACGTAACCACGGAGAGCTTCACGCCATCCACCTTTTGGCGTCGCTGGTCGCCGAATCGCAGTCGCTGGTACAACCCATGTTGCTGCGCGCGGGCGTCAATCTTGATGAACTTGACCGCCAGATTGAAAATGATCTGGCGCGGCAGCCGAAGCTCTTTGTATCCCAGGGGCCGGCCGTGGGACAGTTGTATCTTTCGCACGAAATGTTGCGGGTGCTCGACGCGGCTGCAAAGATCGCCACCGCAAAACAGGATGAATTTATCTCCTGCGAACATCTGCTGGCGGCAGTCGTCTCCGTCCCATCATCGGCGGCGATGCTCTTGGAAAAATTCGGGTTCGCGCAGGAGACGGCGCTGAGGATGCTTGACGAACTGCGCGGTTCCACGCGAGTAACCGACGAAACTCCCGAGAACAAATTTCAGGTTCTGGAAAAATATTCCATCAGTCTTACTCAGTGGGCGCGCGAAGGGAAATTGGACCCTCTCATCGGGCGTGACGACGAGCTGCGCCGGGTGATTCAAGTGCTTTCGCGGCGCACCAAGAACAACCCCGTGCTGATTGGAGAACCAGGCGTCGGAAAGACCGCGGTGGTGGAAGGGCTTGCACAGCGTATTGTTTCCGGCGACGTACCGGAGAGTTTGAAAGGGAAAGAGATTGCAATGCTTGACCTGGGGTCGTTGATCGCGGGCACCAAATTCCGCGGCGACTTTGAAGACCGTCTCAAGGCGTTTATCAAAGAAATACAGGGTTCGCAGGGGCGCATCATTCTTTTTATAGACGAAATTCACACGATCGTAGGAGCCGGCGCTGCCGAGGGAGCGATTGACGCCTCAAATCTTCTCAAACCGGCTCTCGCGCGCGGAGAGTTGAGAGCAATCGGGGCGACGACCACCAAAGAATACCAGCGGTACATCGAGAAAGACGCTGCGCTGGAGCGGCGCTTTGCGCCCATTATGGTCGACGAGCCGTCCATCGAAGACAGCATCGCGATTCTGAGGGGTTTGAAGGAAAAGTATGAGATGCACCACGGCATCAGAATTTCCGACGAGGCGATTGTGACCGCGGTGAATCTTTCGGCGCGCTACCTTTCGGATCGGTTTCTTCCCGACAAGGCCATAGACCTCATTGACGAAGCTGCCGCTGCCCGCAAGCTCGAGTCCGACAGCATCCCTTTGGAAATAGAGAAGATGCGGCGCGATATCAGACGCCTGGAAATTGAGAAGTCGGCTCTTGTAACGGAAAAAACTAAGAATAAAAAGCGCATCGCCTCGCTTGAAAAAGAGCTGGCGCGGATGAAAAAAGAGGATGAGAAACTGACCTTGGTGTGGAGCAAAGAACGCGACTCGTTTGCGCACGTACACCAACTGCAGCGGCAGATAGAGGAGTTGAAACGCGAAGCGGATACCCAGGAGCGCGCCGGTAACTTTGAGCGTGTTGCCCGCATTCGATACGGCGAGCTGCCGACACTTGAGCGTGAGTTTGAAACTCTTCAAAAGAAATGTGCCTCCAAAACAGCGGCAAAAGGATTCATTAAAGACGCAGTGGATGAGGAAGATATTGCGGCGGTTGTTTCCCGCTGGACGGGCATTCCGGTTGCCAAGATGCTTGAATCGGAGATGCGGAAACTGAGCCGCGTTGAGGAGATTATAAACGAGCGGGTGATCGGACAGGAAAAAGCCGTCAGGGCTGTTGCCAGCGCGCTGCGCCGCGCCCGTGCGGGGCTTGCCGACGAAGATCGGCCGCTGGCATCGTTTATGTTCCTGGGGCCCACGGGTGTTGGCAAGACCGAACTTGCACGCACCCTCGCTGAGTTTATGTTCAACGACAAAAAAGCGCTGATTCGCGTGGACATGTCGGAGTTTATGGAAAAACACTCGGTCGCCAAACTTATCGGCTCTCCACCCGGCTACGTCGGATATGAAGAAGGGGGACATCTGACCGAGACGATTCGCCATCGTCCCTACAGCCTGATTCTGTTTGATGAAATTGAGAAAGCGCACCCGGAGGTGTTCAACATTCTCCTGCAAGTGCTGGACAACGGACGACTGACCGACTCGAAAGGAAAAACCGCAAACTTCAAGAACAGCATCATCATTCTCACTTCCAATGTAGGCAGCGAGCTGTTCTCACAGACCTCTGCGGCGGTCGGGTTTGAACGTGAGCATTCCGAGGAAGAGCGTCGGGCGCATACACGCCGGGACATTGAAGAGCGGGTAATGGAACGCCTGCGCGAGCACTTTCGGCCTGAGTTTCTCAATCGCCTGGACGAAATCATCGTGTTCAACCCGCTGTCGGAAAAAGACATCGAGCGAATTGTTGAAATTCAGATGAATGAGCTGGTGCAGCAGCGTCTGGCCGGCAAAGGGTACTTGGTGGAAGTGAGTCCGTCGCTGAAACGATATATCGCCCGCGAAGGGTACGATCCCTTGTTCGGCGCGCGCCCCATCCGCCGCATGATTCAAAAACACGTGCTGGACAAACTCGCGGACAAAATCATTAAAGAAGAACTCGGTGATCGTAAGAAAATTAAAATCGGCTTTAAAGCCCCAGACCGCGTCCTTATTTCTTAAAGCGGTCGCGTTTGCACTGCTCGCGGGGCTTGTTACCTACTCACGCTCGCCGTGGTGGATAGCGGCGTTGCTTGTTTGGGCTGTGCATCTCTATCTCGTCCACGTGCGGGGGCGCACACCCTCGCTTTTGTGGACGTTCTGGTCGTTTGTTGCGGTGAGCGTTGTCATTTCGCGTACAAGCATGCTGGGCTCTCTGAACGTTCCTTTGTATGTTGCGCTGGGGGTGGTGTTGTACCTGATGCTGGGAACCACCGCACTTCGATTTGAAAATTTCAGAGTATGGGGAAGTGTTGCATACTATCTCTTGGTTTTTGCAGCCGTGGCGCTGCTGATTCAAGCGTCTCCATGGAACCGTGCGTGGTGGGCGATACCGGCGACTTTCGCTTTCTTTTTTCTGACGGGGCGCGAGTACATTCAGCTGATGACGGGTGTTTTTTCCAGAC
>CAYGZT010000036.1:0-3201 GCA_964354445.1 uncultured Candidatus Saccharibacteria bacterium | reverse complement strand
TCCGGTTAGCAAGATGACTGTGTATGCACATAAAAAGAAGAGCCGCGGCGGTGTGCGGCGGGATTTTAAGAAAGGAACAGCCACTGCAGCTTTTTTGAGATTATGAGGTCTCTATTACTCGGGAAGGGCCGCGGCGAAGCTCTTTCTTGCAGGGTAGAGCTCTTGCACCCTGCAGACTTCGAGCTTCTAGTATTATATACCGGCTATGCTTTCACGTCAATCATTTCCCAACACGTGCAGTTTTTCTTCGACAATCTTTTCGATTGCGTGTGTAACATCGGGAAGAATTTTATACGGAGCAATCTCCTTCTGATGGGAGAGAAGTGCAAGCTCGAGTCCTTTCCTCCATGCAACCCGAAGCTCTGTGCTCACATGTACCACCGCAACGCCGGCGGCAACCGCTTGCTGCACCTGGTCAGTCACAATCCCCGATCCGCCGTGAAGCACCAGTAGTGTCTCTACCGCGCCGGCGATCGCGCGGATTCTTGCGATGTCGAGTGCGGGATTCGAGAAGTGTTCAAACATGCCATGCAGATTCCCGACCGCCGGGGCAAGCAGGTCCACGCAAGTTTCTTTGACAAACCGCATCGCATCCTCGGGGCGCGTGAGATCTTCGGGTTTAACCGACACACCCTCGGGGATATGCTCCAAAATCACCGATCCCGCCCCAATATAGCCCACCTCTCCTTCAACCAAGATGTCAGTATCATGCTGACCGTTGAACGCGCGCACCATATCGACAACGGAGCGGGTACGAGCAATGTTCTCATCAAGCGTTTCTTTGCCCGCATCAAAAAGCACCGCATCGAACCCCGCTTCGCACGCCTGGCGCACGCGTTCAATTGAATGCGTGTGGTCGGCGTTCAGATACAGCGCGACACCGTACTCCTTACGCAAGAACGCAACCAGCGCAACAATAGCTCCCAACCCCCAAAAATCCCGTTCCCCCTCGGACACGCCCATAATGACGGGAACGTTAAGTCTGGCCGCAACACGGGCAACGGCGTGTGCCATGGTCATATCGGACACATTAAAGTGACCGAGCGCAGTTTTGTTTTTTTGCGCTTCTTCAAGCGCAGCCCGTAGAGGAATCATACGGTTGGTGATTGCCGTGATGCGACGGCTCGCGGCGTTATAAAACCCCTTATGAGGTTTTCCTTGATCAGCCGTTCCATTTCATCTTCACCGTAGTACGACGAAAAGACCTTGTTCCACAGAGCCTCCTGGTGGTGATACAAATACTTCACCATCTCTTTTTCCTGCACCAAAGACATCGACGTATCAATGAGGTTGAAACTAACCAGCACGTCAATGCCGGCATTGGTGGTAAAGTAGTCTCCCACCCAGTTGAGATCCTGCCAGAACGAGAGTCCTTTCACGCCATACGCTTCTCCGGCAACGGCAATCACCTTTTCCGCTTTCTCCCAGTGAATCGCCTCGGGATTCACATGTGGTTCAAGCAGGCGCCAATCGTTCTCGTCGTCCTTGGCAAGGTAGCGTTGGATCACCAGCCAGTTACTTTCCTGAAGCAGATCGCGGGAATCAATGGTGTCGCCGCGCAGCAGTGAGGTAAGTGATGAAGGTAACATGTCCGGATTACGCATCGCTTCTTTGAACATAGAAGAGTAGAAAAGAATCTCAAAGATGTAATGGGTCGCGAGTGAAACCGTGCGCATCAACTCCCCTTCAAATCCCGAGGATTCCGGAATGACGAAAATGACGCCCAGCTCCTTCAGATGGCTGACGTTGTGAAACTTTTTCTTCATAAACTCTCTGCCCGCCTGTTTCCATCGTGCGTCCAGCGTGATAATTTCGATATCGCGCTCTTCAAAATCGGCGGGCGTGATATCGGCGTAGTGCGGCAGGAGGCTGGTATTGACCCATTCGCTCCCTTCCACAAACCGCAGGGCGGCTGCAATAGTCAACAAATCCTCCTGCGCCACCATCTGCGAAACGCTGGAATAGCCGAGCATGCTCAGGATCTTTCGCGGCGGCTGTTTTTCAAGAATCTCTATAAACTTCTCCTTTTTGAGGAAAAACCCCTTGCGGGAAGGTATTGCCTCAGCAACAAAGCGCGTGACGATACGGCACCCTTCAGGACCGTCGCACCGGGGGTAGTGCATCGCTTCAAAAAGCTGCTCGTCGTCCCGCCTGATCTTTTCAATCAGCGCCTGGTATGCCTTCTTGGCACCCACGGCGCGCGGAAGTTCCAGTGTTTCCAGATGTTGTTTTATCTCCTTCTCGTTTTCTTCTCCGATCGCATCCATCACTCCCAATTTTCCCGTCAGTCGCTCAAGTCGCGACTCCACGTCTCTGATAGCGTCCTTGTCGACGCGCAGGATTTTTGCGATTTTCTCGTAGTATTCCATTTCGAAAAATTAACGTGACGGATAAAACACAAAAGAGCGGCTATGCTTTTATTTTCTTCACCGAAACTGGAAATCTGCGCCAGCGGGAGCTTGTTTCAAACTGTTTTCTGGTAAGTGTTCCTTCGGTGGCGCCGATTCTCTCTATCACCGACGCTGCATTTGCGGATGCAAGTCGCAGCGCATACGAAATGCTGCGGGGATTGCAGATGCCTTTGGCGCATTGCTCACCGGTACGCACGAGTCCCGCAACAAATCCCGCTCCGAAAGCGTCGCCGGCGCCGGTGCGGTCGGCAAGATTATGTTCTTTGAAGATCCTCGCATGATATATGTGATGTCCATCGGACACCATTGATCCTTTCTGACCCTGCGTGACTGCGACAATCCCCGGAACCATATTGTCCAGAACCTTAAACACTTTTTTCTCGTTGCGAAACGGAATTCCGGTCAGCAACGCCGCCTCTCCCTCGTTGAGCACCAGAAGGGCCAATTTTTTCAGGTGCTTTACCAATTGTTGTCTCCCTGCTCCCACAAGATGTTTATAGCTGGGGTTAAGCGCCACTTTGATTCCGTGCCGTGTGGCGTAGGAAAGGAGCCGATTGAACGCCTTGTACGAGTCGCCCGGCAACGAAACGTACCACCACGCGGCTTTCAGAGCATCAAGGCGCACGCGGCGGAGTGTAAATTCATCTATGGCGCCGTGATATGTGATGATGCTGCGTTCACCTTTCTGCAGCAGGAGAATTGACTGGGACGTGCGGCGGCGTGGAGTGACTTCAACGAGCGTCGCTCCGACATGTTCCCGCCTCAGTGTCCGGAGCACTTCCCTGCCCGC
>CAYGZT010000035.1:0-4725 GCA_964354445.1 uncultured Candidatus Saccharibacteria bacterium | reverse complement strand
GCAGGCGTTGACACTTGAGGGGAGCTGCGGACAGTACGAGAGGACCTCCGTGGACGAACCTCTGGTCTACCGGCTTTGGCACCAGCTGAAGCGCCGGGTAGCTATGTTCGGATGGGATAAGCGCTGAAAGCATCTAAGCACGAAGCCCACCCCAAGATTAGGTGTCATAGGATGGTCGAAGACTACGACCTTGATAGGCTCCAGGTGTACGGTCCGCAAGGACTTTAGCCAAGGAGTACTAATAATCCATCTCGATTCCGTATTCTTTCTGACCCGCAGCGATCATGTGGGTTGCGGGTTGGAACACTGACGTTACCTTTCGGGAATGCGTTGGGAAAACCGACGCGGTTTTCTCCAGCGATTTCCTGGTGATTTAGTTCAACGTGACCCACCTCTTCCCATTCCGAACAGAGAAGTGAAAGCGTTGAACCCCGATGATACTCTTTATGGGGAAAGTAGGGTTCGCCGGGATATCGGTGGAGGAAACCAAACGAGGCGCTGCGCCTCGTTTTTTCGTTTCTGATGCTGTGATACAATGGGCAATAAGAACGCCGCTCTCTCTTTTTTGAATTTAGTTATTTACCGTGCGCATCGCCAAACAAATTATCTACGGGATTGTGTTCCTTGGAATCGTCGCCCTCGTGCTCTGGGGGCTCTGGAGCGCGTTGATTTCCTCTCCGCCGTCCTGTTTTGACGACAAGAAAAGTCAGGGAGAAGAAGACGTTGACTGCGGCGGCCCTTGTGTAAGCTGCAGCATCCGCTCGGTGCGCGACGTTGAAGTGCGGTGGGCGAAGGTGTTTCGTGCCGCCGACGGCGTTGGTGTAGCGGCGGAACTGTATAATCCCAACTCGGACTGGGCGGCATCACATCTCGAGTACCGCCTCACGCTCAAAACTGAGCTCGGAGAAGTGCTGGCGACGCTTACCGGCACAACATTTGCATACGCCGGCGAGCTCAAGTACGTGGTGTATCCGCTGGTCTCCGAGGGACGCGGTGCCGTATCGGCGGATATGCGCGTGCTCAATCCAACGTGGACCCCGGTGAAAGAATTTGTGAAGCCGGAGATGGAAACCCAGAGCGTTCAGACGAAAAAAGAGGACGTGATGTACGTTTCCGGTCGGCTGGTCAATCACTCCGAGCGCGTGCTCGGAACACCCGAGGTGTATGCGCTGTTGTTCAACGAGAAGGATGCGTTGATTGCGGCGTCGAAAACGGAATTGGGCGACGTAGCGAGTTTTGGTTCACACGACTTTCGCATTCTCTTTTTCAAGGATTTGGTGCTCAAACAGACGAGCGTTGACTACGCGGCAATATTTCCTCGCACGCTTCGCGCGGACGATCAGGGAGAGGATGTAAAATCGCTGCAGGGCGTGCTCTTGGAATTCGGACTTACCACCAGGAAGCCCACCGGGTACTTTGACCAGGCGACTGCCGATGCGCTGTCGCAGCTGCGCGTCAATATGGGGCTTGCTGCGAGTCCTGAGTTTGACGAGCCCATGCGTCAGGCGCTGATTCGCCTGCTTGCGTCGCAGATGCCTCAGCCCACGCTGGAGGAACGGGAGAAAGCGGTTGATCCCACGCGCACGCGCGTGGTGATTGAGGTGATGCCCTGAGAACGAATGGCGTGAAAGGGAAGATGGAAACGGCTGGCGAAAGTCGGCCGTTTTTTGTTGAGTATTCATGAGCGTTTTTTGATTTTGGCGGTGCGGGACGCTACAATGAGCAATATGCCAGGCAGTAGAACTGCGACTGGATTCAAACACCCTTTCTATTGTCGGCGCCGGATAAAAGTTCTTACCGCTAAAACATAAAATTAGCCACGGCTCTTTGTTGAATCTATAAAGTAATAATCGCAGTTTCACTACCTGGTATGCACGATGATTTTCTGAAACCCTACAACCCTCACGCGACTGAGCCTCAGATCTATGTCCACTGGGAGAAGTCCGGTTTTTTTGCGCCCGAGGCGCATCAGCCTAGGGCTGACAATCCTAATGAAGGTAAAACGTTCACTATGGTTATTCCTCCGCCTAATGTCACCGGGAGCTTGCATTTAGGACACGCGCTCAACGCCGTTATTCAGGACATCCTCATCCGCTATAAGAGAATGAGGGGTTTTCGCACTCTTTGGGTTCCGGGGACCGACCATGCGGGCATCGCCACTCAGAACGTGGTTGAGAAAGAGTTAAAAAAACAAGGCGTAACACGCCATCAACTGGGGCGGGAAAAGTTTTTGGAAAAAGTGTGGGAGTGGAAAGAAAAATACGGCGGCATCATCTTGGACCAGCTTAAAAAACTCGGGGCTTCCTGCGACTGGTCGCGGACTCGCTTCACGATGGATGAGGGCTACACGAAAGCAGTGGGGCAAGCGTTTTTGCATTACCATACGAAGGGATGGATTTACCGGGGAGACCGGATCGTCAACTGGTGCATCCGCTGCGCCACCAGTTTGTCTGACTTGGAGCTTGAGTATCGCCAGGAAAAGGGAAAGCTGTGGCATATTAAGTATCCTCTCAAAGACGGCGGTTTCGTCACGGTCGCAACGACCCGGCCCGAGTCGATGCTTGGAGACGCCGCGGTGGCGGTTAATCCCAAAGACAAGAGGTACAAAGATCTGGTTGGTAAAATTGCTATTTTACCGATTCTGAACCGAGAGATTCCGATTGTCGGCGACGAAGCGGTGGAAATGGACTTCGGGACGGGAGCGGTTAAAGTCACCCCCGCGCACGACTTTACCGACGCAGAGATTGCCCAGCGGCACAACTTGGAGTCGTTTCAGGTGATAAACGAAAAGGGGAAGATGACCGCTCTGGCGGGAGACGACTTTGTGGAACTTTCCATCGCCCAGTGCCGCGCCAGAGTCGTTGAGAAGCTGAAGGCATTGGGATTTTTGGAAAAAGAAGAGGATTATGCCCACAGCGTCGCTCACTGCTACCGCTGCGATACGGTGATTGAACCGCTGATCTCGAAGCAGTGGTTTTTGAAGATGGACAAGCTGGCAGAGCATGCTATAAGCGCCGTCAAGAAGGGGAAAGTGAAATTTTATCCCGCGCGCTGGGAGAAGGTGTATCTGGACTGGCTTTCGAAGGTGAAAGACTGGTGCATCTCGCGTCAGATTTGGTGGGGGCACAAAATCCCCATTGAGGGGAGCGAGGATGTTCTTGATACATGGTTTTCCTCGGCGCTTTGGCCTTTCGCCACTTTAGGATGGCCTCAGAAAACAAAAGACGTGAAGGAGTTCTATCCTACCACCGTGCTTTCGACTGACCGAGGCATCATCAACCTCTGGGTGGCGCGGATGATTTTCTCAGGTATTGAGCTGACTGGCGACCTCCCGTTTTCGGACGTTATTATTCATGCAACTGTTTTGGCGAAAGATGGTCGCCGGATGTCCAAATCGCTTGGAACCGGCGTTGACCCCATGACATTGGTGGAAAAATATGGGGCCGACGCAACCCGGTTCGGGCTTATCTGGCAGGCGATGGGCGGGCAGGACATCAAGTGGGCCGATGAGCACGTGGTAGCGGGACAGAAATTTGCCAACAAGCTCTGGAACATCGCGCGATTTATTCTCTCGAAATCAGGCGGCGATTTTTCCCTTGAACCGCCGGCTGTCTCGGACGCCGAGGGCAAGAAAATTCTGGCACGGCTCGAAGAAACGGCAGCCGCTGCCCAGAAACAAATCGAATCCTACGAATTCGGGCAGGCCTTGCACGACATTTACGAATTCGTCTGGCGCGAGTTTGCCGACAAGTATATCGAATATTCAAAAAACAAAGACGATACCGAAACGAAACAAACACTCTCGTATTCTCTTTTCCGGATACTCAAACTGCTTCATCCCTTCACACCGTTTGTCACCGAGGCGATTTACCAACATCTGCCGCATAAACCCCAAAAGTTTCTGATGACCGAGAAGTGGTAACTACCCGCGACCCCTAACCTACGATATACTTGACCCTATGAGCGTTATTGTCGCACTGGCACTGGGGTTTGCGCCGAGCCTCATCTGGCTGGCGTTCTTTTTGAGAGAGGATGTTCACCCCGAGCCGCGCAAGATGATTGTCAAAGTGTATCTTCTGGGAGGCGTGTCGTCGCTGGCGGCGCTGATATTGGAAGTTGCCCTGCAGCCGATGCTCAAAGAACTGATCATCACTCTACCGCGCTTTATCGAGGACAACCTCAGCGTCTTCATCGGGTTTTCGGTTGTAGAGGAAGTCATCAAGTTTCTGTTCGTATATCTTCTGGTGCGCACCAGCCCCTACTTTGACGAGCCGATTGACGCGATGATTTACATGGTTACGGGAGCCTTGGGGTTTGCCGCCGCAGAAAACCTCTTTTTGGTATTCTCCAGCGCCGGTCAGGACGTGTTCAGCGTCATCATACTGCGGTTTATCGGCGCAACGCTTCTTCATGCGCTTTCCTCGGCGATTGTGGGACATCACTGGGCGCGGGGCATCAAGTATCACATGGAGACCAAACTCATCGCCGTGGGACTCGTGCTGGCGTCGCTGTTTCACACATTCTTCAACTATCTGGTTTTCCGGTTTGACGACGCGCTGGTATACCCCACGATTTTTCTTGTTTTTCTGGGGTTCTTCGTCCTCTATGATTTTGAGGAACTTAAGAAAATGCAGGAAACAACCCCGGGCCTGCCGCAGGAGTAGAGGGTTTGAATTATTCAGTTCGGCGATATATACTTGATGTCATGAGCGATACCAACGACTT
>CAYGZT010000034.1:0-12334 GCA_964354445.1 uncultured Candidatus Saccharibacteria bacterium | reverse complement strand
GCATGTACCCGCCGATGGAGATGGACGACGGCACGTATTACGTGAAATCAATGAACTGTCCGCACCATCATCTCATCTACCGGTCGCAACTGCGCAGCTGGCGCGACTTGCCGCTGCGCATCGCCGAGTACGGCACCGTGTACCGCAACGAGCTCTCAGGGGCGCTCGCGGGGCTCTTGCGCGTACGCTCCCTCCAGATGAACGACGCGCACATCTACTGCACAAAAGACCAAATTGAAGAGGAGACGGGACGCGTGATTGACCTGACGCTGGAGTACTTCAACATCTTTGGGCTTACGGATTACTCATTTCAACTCTCACTCTGGGATCCAAAAAACAAAGAGAAGTATATCCGCGAGCCGTCCAACTGGAAATTTTCCGAAAGCGCTCTGCGCACGCTGCTGAAAAAACGCGGGGTGAAGTACGAGGAGGCAAAAAACGAAGCGGCGTTTTACGGACCGAAAATCGACGTGCAGTTCGTTTCCTCCATCGGACGCGAGGAAACAATGTCAACCATCCAGCTTGATTTTGCGGCAAAGAAACGTTTCGAGCTCTCCTACATAGACAAGAGCGGCAAAAGCAATAACGAGGTGTTTGTCATCCACCGCGCGCCGCTTTCGACCCACGAGCGCTTCATGGCATTTCTCATTGAACACTACGCGGGAGCATTTCCGACCTGGCTCGCGCCGGTGCAGGCGGCGGTAATTCCCGTTTCGCAGAAACATTCTTCATACGCAGAGAAGGTATACAACATACTCAAACAAGAAGGGGTGCGCACCAAGCTCTTTGACGACGCTCAGACACTCGGCAAGCGCATCAGAGAATCCGAAATATCAAAAATCCCCTACGCCCTGGTGGTGGGAGACAAAGAACAGAACAACAACAGCGTGAACGTGCGGCGATACCAGAAAGGCACCGTTGGCGAGCAGAAGCTGGACGAATTTTCGGAAAAGATAAAAAGGGAAATTACCCGAAGAGAATAAAAGCCGGCGGCGAGAAAGTTATGCACCGTCAGTGCCGCCGGTGAGGAGATGTCTCCTGAGCGGAGCGTTTCTTGGCTGTCTTTTCGTCCTCCTGAACCTCCCCTTTTGGAGGCTTTTGGAGTAATTTGGGCTCCGGAGACGGATGCAAGGTTCTGCCTGTATGAAAAACCACTATGTGCCTTCTTGCCATCTTTCTCTCCCTTCTTTCAAAATGATAGCATGATGTCAGAGGAAAGCCAGATAAAAAACAGGGCCCGTCTTGCGGCGGGCCCGGGGGTACAGGTGCCGGTTGGTCAACAGCTGCTGCAGCTGTCCTCGGTCGCTTCCAGTGGAGCGTGTAGTATCCACCATGCCATCAACAGAGCACACAGCAGCAGCACCTTCACCACCAGCTCCCAGCCGCCAGTGAAGAAGATAGCGGGCCAGAAACTGAGAATGGCCATCGCCAGAAGGCTCACCAGCAGGACACGTCGGATCTTCTTGAATACGCCCGGATTGTTACTCATTCGTTTGTCTCCTCTCTGAAAAGAGTAATAGCATATTCTAAAGATAATGTCAAGAAAAACAAAGGAGCAAAAAATTATCGCCGTCGTCGGCCCCACCGCATCGGGAAAGTCCGACCTGGCGGTTGACATCGCCCGTTTCATACGAAAAAACGCCCGCCGCTTCGATGTCAAAGGCGCAGAAATCGTTTCCGCCGACTCACGGCAGATATACAAAGGGCTTAATTTAAGTTCGGGTAAGATAACCGAAAAAGAAAAACAGGGGGTTATACACCACCTGCTTGACGTTGCTTCTCCAAAAAAGACATTCTCCGTTGCCCGATATCAAAAACTGGCTGATAGAGCAGTCAAGCAAATTACCAAGCGCGGCAACATCCCCATCGTCTGCGGCGGAACAGGGCTGTACGTCGATTCAATCCTCTACGGAACGCGTTTCCCTGCAGTAAAACCGAATCTCCCGCTCCGAAAAAAACTCGAAAAACTTTCCTCTCAAAAACTCTTTACGATGCTTTCACGAAAAGACCCTGCGCGCGCCGCAACGATTGACCGGTATAACAAGCGGCGAATTATCCGCGCGCTTGAAATCATCGCGGCTATAAAAAGGCCGATACAGCCGCTCACACAAAAACAACTTTTTGACGCTCTGATGATAAGAATTGCACTTTCAAAAGAAACGCTGCAGAGAAAGATTCACGCAAGAATTCTTGCGCGTATCAAAAAAGGAATTGTTGGCGAGGTACGGCGGCTCCATCACAGCGGCCTTTCCTGGAAACGGCTTGAGAGCTTCGGTTTGGAACTGAAATGGATCTCCCGTTTCCTGCAGAAAAAAATTACAAAACGAGAAATGATCGAGGGGCTTTACAAAGACACGTGCGCCTACGCCAAGCGCCAGATGACATGGTTCAAAAGGAACAAAGACATCCAATGGCTTGAAAAACAGCAACTGCCCTCCGCGACGCGGAGGGCAGTTGCTCGGTTCCTTGCGGGATGAAACACCCCGCAGAACATTTTCAGGTAAATCGCTTCTCTCCAAGCGCTTGTATGTATTCCTCGGTTTCCTGCTCAAGTTGATGCAGCGCTCCGCCGACTGCCCGATATTGCTGCTCGTTGCCGGCGGTTTTCTTTTGTAACGTTTCGTCAACGCTGCGAGTGAATACCCGAATGGCCTTCTGCAACTTTCTCACGCCTCGCTGACCGGCAGCGCTTTCAACTGCCGAGGGGGGCATTGTCGATGCTTCGACTCCCATCAGTTCATACAACTGTCCGAAAAACGATTTAAACGACGGACTTTGATAGTTTCCGATTATATAATCGGCAACCTGACTCGCAAGATCGGCGATTTTAATCTCCTGTTCCTCGCCCAAGGGTTCTTCCTGCTCACGCACTCGCTGAGCAAGGTCAGCGGTTCTTGTCTCGAGCGCTTCCTGCTCCTCTTTGCTGCCAACGGGCACAAAAAACCCTTCTTCGGTCCTCACCATTCCCGCTCCTCCGTACTCGCCGCTGTCTTCCTCTCCTCCAGTATGACGATGGGGCTCCCGTTCCACCTCAAGATGCTTCTGGGGAGTTGTGTCACCGCCGCTTTTTTCATCATGACCGTATTGCTGACCTCCATGTTGTATCATGGATTCAAAGTTTGTCATGGTATATGTTGTTGACCTTTTATGTATGATACTCGCGTACCAGTTTTTGCACAATTTGCGGATCTGCTTTCCCTTTTGTCTTTGCCATTACTTGTCCGACAAGAAATTGCAGAGCGTTCTCCTTACCTTCCTTATAATTATACCACGCTTCTTTATTGCTGTCAATTACATCCCGCACAACGGATAGAAGGACGGCCTCGTCGCTTATTTTTGAAAGCCCTTCCTGTTGCACGACATCGGCCGGTGAAACTCCTTCGTCAAAACTGCGTGCGAGCATGTCTTTTGCCACACGGCTCGAAACCGTCCCCTCTGCAACCATCATAACCGCTTGGGCAAGGTGTGCGGGCGTGAGTTTTGACTGTGCCAGCGGTATTCCCCTGTCCGTTTCAAGCCCCTTAACATCTGAAGAAAGATAGTTGAATAAAAGATCGCTTCCGCTCTCCGGAATCAGTTCTTTCAGCTCCGATGCCGCTTCTTCGAAGAAATCACCCAGATACAGGTCGCGCACCAGCATATCCGCCTGCGACGCTGAGAGATTGTATTGGGCTGAAAGCCGCGCGCGGCGGTCCTGCGGCAATTCAACAATCGAGCTCCTGATTTCATCAATGTACGCTTCGTCAAACACAAGCGGCGGCAGGTCGGGCTCGGGAAAGTAGCGATAGTCGTGCGCGCTCTCTTTTGAGCGCTGTAGCACCGTTTTTTGTTTTCCTTCATCCCAGCCGCGAGTCTCCTGTACAACCGCCTGACCGTTTTCAAGCGCCGCAGTCTGGCGGTCTATCTCAAACATGGTTGCGCACTCAAGCGACCGAAACGAGTTGAGGTTTTTGATCTCCACTTTGGTACCCAGCTTCTCGCTCCCTCCCTTCGCCACCGAAATGTTCGCCTCAAGCCGCAGCTGTCCTTTCTCCATATCCGCGTCGGAAACCCCAAGATGACGAAGGATGAGTTGAAACTCTTCCGCAAACTCCACAACTTCCTCGGCGCTCGAAAAATCCGGCTCGGTCACCAGCTCCATCAGCGGAACGCCCGCGCGGTTGAAGTCCACCAGCGAATGCTGTCCGTCGACTGCGTGCGCAAGCCGCGCCGCGTCTTCCTCAAGATGAATCCGCGTGATGCGGATGGTTTTACCGCTCTTGGGCAGCGTAACGCGGCCGCCGGTGCAGAGCGGCTGGTCGTACTGACTTATCTGATACCCCTTGGGAAGGTCGGGGTAGAAGTAGTTCTTGCGGTCGAATTTCGAGAACGCGCTGATGCTGGAGTTAAGCGCAAGACCCGTCTTTATCGCCGCATCTATCGCTGCCCGATTCGCGACGGGAAGCGTTCCGGGATGCCCTAAACACACCGGGCATACATTGACGTTGGGCGAAAGCTGGTCCGGGTCGTTAGCGCAGCCGCAGAACATCTTCGTGCGGGTCTTCAGTCCCGCATGCACTTCCAGACCGATCGTTGGTTTATATGCAGCCATGTCACAAGTATTGTACAAGGAGAGGCGTGGTACGTTCAAATACCTCCTCGGGCGCTCCGGAGCCGTCGACGACTTTGAATCCTTCAATATGCTTTCCGATGGAAAGGTACGCATCGCGGATTCTGGCAAGTTTCTCGGGACTTTCAAAGAACGTTATGCGGCCGCGGGTGCTTCTGAGACGCTTGAACGCGCGCGCCGGTTCAATATCAAAAAAGACGGTCAGAGCCGGCATAATAAAATTGTCTCCCAAAATTTCCTGGTGATTGTTCCACAGCGTCTTCCAGTGCACGCTGCCGTCATAACTGCCGTACGCGAGTGTTGAGAGCGCATAGCGGTCGCAAAAAACCGTTTTCCCCTTCTTGAGCGCGGGAAGGATAACGTTCTCAAGATGATCTTTCCTGTCCAGGATGTACAGAAGCTGCAGTTTATCGTGCGGCGGAGACGGCATCTGTCCGTGCATTATCTTTTCAATCTCCTCGGACCATGGTCCTTGCCGCGTATGCTCAAAGGTAAAAACAACATCGGTACGCTTTTTCTCTTCGAAATACTGTTTCAGAAGCTCGACCTGCACCCCCTTCCCCGATCCGTCAATTCCTTCAAAAACGACAAAGTTTTTTTCGACGCGCATGGCATCAGTATATCACCCGCCCCGATCAAAAACAGCCCGTCTTCGGGCTATCTTGTTTTCACTTTTCACTTTTTATCCTTCGACTACGCTCAGGATTGCGAAATGTCGCTTACCGCGACATTTCTTACTTCTCCACCTCTATCCCCATCGAGCGCGCGGTTCCTTCCACAATCTTCATCGCCGCGTTAATATCGGTGGCGTTCAAGTCCTGCATCTTCTTTTGAGCAATCTCGCACACCTGCGCTTTAGTCACCGTTCCCACTTTGCTTTTGAGCGCGTCGCTTGACCCTTTTTCGATGCCGGCGGCTTTCCGCAGCATATCCGAAGCGGGAGGGGTTTTGAGCTTAAACTCAAATGTCCGGTCTTCATAGATGATAATCTCGGCGGGTACGATGCTTCCAGCCATATCTTTGGTCGCTTCGTTAAACTGCTGGCAGAACTGGCCTATATTGATGCCGTGCGGCCCCAATGCCGTCCCCACCGGCGGCGCGGGATTTGCCTGTCCCCCCGGAAGCTGCAGTTTTAACACTCTTTTGATTAGTTTTGCCATAAACAAAACGCTAGATCTTCTGAATCTGCACCGAATCGAGTTCAACCGACGTTTCGCGCCCGAACACCGGGGTGATTACCTTCACGCGTCCGTGTTCGTCGTCCACGTCAACAATCTTGCCTTCGTAATCCTTAAAAGGACCGTCAACAATCTTCACCAGGTCGTCTATCGCGTACTCCACCTTAAACTTCGTCTCTTTGCCTTGGTTCATGCGTGACATAATGTATTCCACCTCGTCTTTGGAAAGCGGCGTGGGTTTGGTCGAGTCGGAGCCGACAAAACCCATCACGCGGGGCGTGTTGCGCACCACGTACCACGAATCCTCGGAAAGGATCATGTCCACCAGCACGTACCCGGGATAGATTTTTTCCTCCACCATGCGGCGTTTGCTGTTTTTGATCTTAATCTTCTTTTCCTTGGGAACCAGTATGTTGAAAATCTTGTCGTTCATCGAGAGCGATTCCACGCGCTGCGAAAGATACCGCGCCACCGCGTCTTCATAACCGGAATAGGTGTGCACCGCAAACCAGTGGCGCTGGTCTTTTCTGGATGCATCAAGCGACACTCGTCGCGATTTTGTTACGGGTCTGGTCATAGTTTTAGAAAATGAGCGCCTGCAGACCGAGTGAGAAGGCGATATCCAACGCGCCCAAAAACAGCGCGACTGCAAGGGAGGTACCGATAACCACCAGCGTCAAACGGATTGTTTCCTGCCTGGTCGGCCAGTTGACTTTTTTGAGTTCAAGATACGACTCAATAAAATATGTCTTCAGTTTAGACAGCATACCTCATTTAAAAAGAGCCGGGGGCTCTCGCGACCACTGTAGCAGGCGCCTCTTTAGATGTCAAGATTTTCAACCGTCGTGGCCCTGCTCTGGATGAAGTGTTTGCGCGGCTCAACCTTGGAGCCCATGAGAATGTCAAACAGGCGATCCGCTTCCTGCGCGTCTTCAATGGTCATCTGTTTGAGTGTGCGCGTCGCCGGGTCCATCGTGGTCTCCCACAATTGACGGGGATTCATCTCGCCAAGACCCTTGTATCGCTGGATGGAAACGCCCCTGACGGTTTCTGTATGCGCCTCTTCGCTCTCATCGACAGGCAGCTCGCTTCTTTCGGAAATTTTTTCTTTCTGAAAGTGAGCGACGATGCGTTCTTTCTCTTCGTCGGAATACGCGTAGTGCGCTTCCTTGCCGCGCTGGATGCGGTACAGCGGAGGCTGCGCGACGTACAAATATCCCAGCCCAATCACTTCTCTGAAGTAGCGGTAGAAGAGCGTGAGAAGCAGTGTTCTGATGTGGGCGCCGTCAACATCGGCGTCGGTCATGATGATGACTTTGTGATAGCGGATCTTGAGCGGGTCAAAATCGCTGCCGATGGCGGTGCCCAGCGCGATCACCAGCGACCTGATCTCGTTGTTGGCGAGCATTTTATCAAGTCGCGCCTTCTCGACATTCAGAATTTTTCCGCGAAGCGGCAGGATTGCCTGAAACCGCCGGTCGCGTCCCTGTTTTCCCGAGCCGCCGGCACTGTCGCCCTCAACAATAAACAATTCCGAATCTGCGGGATCCCGCGATGTGCAGTCGGCAAGCTTTCCGGGCAACGAGAGTCCCTCAAACGGCCCCTTGCGTAAAACGGTTTCCTTCGCCGCGCGCGCTGCAGCCCGGGCCTTTGCCGCCAAAAGACACTTGCCCATAATGGCGCGTGCATCGCCTGCATACTTTGCCAAATACTCTTTGAGCGCCTCGGAAACCATGCTTTCCACCGCCGTCCGCGCAGGTGGATTGCCCAATTTCGCCTTGGTTTGGCCTTCAAACTGCGGCTCTTTAAGCTTGACCGATATGATAGCCACCAGTCCTTCCCGCACGTCGTCGCCGGTAAGGTTTTCCTCCTTTTCCTTGATGTAGCCGTTTTCGCGCCCGTAGTCGTTGAATACCCGCGTCAAAGCGGAACGAAATCCCGTCAGGTGCATACCACCCTCGGGGGTGTGGATGTTGTTAGCAAAACTCAATTCCTTGATTTCGGTATCTTCGTTGTAGACAAGCGCCGCTTCGACATCAATTCCCTCGTATTCTTTGTGCACATAAAACGGCTCTCTCTGAATCGGATCGCCGAACTCGTTGAGATATTCGAGAAACGACAGCAGCCCCCCTTCGAAATAGAATGCGTGGTACTGGAGAGCTTTCTCTCGCGTATCAACCATTTCGATCTTGACGCCGCCGACCAGAAACGCCTGCTGTCGCAGATGGTCCAGCACTTTTTTGCGGTCAAACTGAATCTTCGAAAAGACATCTTCGTCCGGTTTGAAGGTGACGCGCGTTCCTACGCGGTCGGATGTGCCGATCTTTTTCACTTTATACGACGGCTTGCCGCGCTTGTACTCCTGCACCCACTCGCCGCCGTCACGCCATACTTCAACTTTCAGCCACGACGAGAGCGCGTTGACCACCGACACACCCACACCGTGCAGACCTCCGGCAACTTTATACGATTCACCGCCAAATTTGCCGCCCGCGTGCAGGGTGGTCATTACGGTTTCCAGCGCCGACTTTTTTGTCTGCGCGTGAATCTCAACCGGAATGCCGCGGCCGTCGTCGGTGACCGAAACCACCGCGTCGGGCAAAAGCTCCACGTGTATGTTTTTGGCGTATCCGGCCATCGCTTCGTCAATGGAGTTGTCCACCACTTCCCAGATCAAATGATGCAATCCGTCAACGCCGGTTGAACCGATGTACATCCCCGGACGCCTGCGCACCGGCTCAAGACCCTCAAGTACGTAGATGTCTTTGGCTGTGTAGGTTGCGTTGTTGTTTTTCCTTTGATCCTTTTCTTTTTCGGTCTTTTTCCTCGCCATAATAAAAACAGAGGGCATAAAAATACCGCCCTGCGCGCCTAAAAGGCGCATAACAAGCGGCTTTTTGCCAGTTTGTTACAGAATCAGTATAGCACAAAAAACCGCAAAAAAAAATGAAGCTTTTTTAGAGGTTTTGGAGCTCGGGATACGCCTCCGCAAGAGCATCGAGAAGCTTCCGCTTTGCCTGTTCAAACGGTATCCTCACAGTCGCCCCAGCGGCACCCTTATGCCCCCCGCCACCAAGAAGCACGGCAACTTTCGAGACGTCAAAGCGCTCTCCATCGCGCGTGCGGAAGCTGAACTTCACCATGTTTTTCTCCTGTTCGATCATCCCCACGTCAATGTCCCATCCCTGCACCGACCGCAATTCTTCGGCAACGACATCAATATTATTTTTCACAGTGATGGCGTTGTGTTTTTCAAGGTCGGCAAGCGAAACGGACGCAACCGCGACCTTGCCGCCGAAAAACGTTTCAACGGAACTTAGCGCAATGCCTCTGATGATCATGCTTCCGGGCGTGTTGGTGTTAAGAAGTTCGAAAAACAGCTTGCAAAACGACGGGTATTGCCGTGCCAGATTCGCGGCGATCTCGAACGTCCGCGGCGATGTCTGACAGTACTGAAATCCGCCGGTGTCGCGGTAAATTCCCGCAAAGAGACACGCAGCAATGTCGGAGGTGATAGTAACTCCCCACAGCTCAAACAGTTCAAAAAGAATCTGGCACGTCGCCGGTGATGTACCGTCCACAATGTTGACCTGCCCGAAGCGCGGGTTGGTCGAATGATGGTCGATGTTGATGGTTTTGAGGGAAGGCGGAAAGTCCAGTGGCGCGCGGCGCGTCACCATGTTGGGCGCGGCGCTGTCAAGAATGATAAAAAGGTCAAACGCGCCAAGGTCCACTTCTCCGAAACTCTTGAAAACGATCGACTCAATCCCCGGCAGTACCGAGAACGATTCCGGCAGAGCGGAATCTCCTCTGATAATCGTTGCCTCTTTTCCGAGTTGCTGGAGCGCGAATTTCATCGCCAACGCTCCCCCCACGCTGTCCTCATCGGAGCTGGGATGACAATGCAAAAGCACCCTCTCGGATGCCTTGATAACGTCAAGTGCTTTCAGCGCCTCTTGCTTCAACTCATCGGTCATACCGCCGCAATCGTAGCATGGCAATGCGGCTTTTTCAAACAAAAAATCACACTATATCCGAACAGATGACGTACTGGTTTAGAACTGTGGATGAGTCCCCCGGTCGAGGATGTTAGAAGCCGGAATCAAACCGGGCTGCTTTTGATTTTCCGGTGCGCGATGCTAGGATAGGTCATATGGACCTTCCGCAGACACCACCCTTCTGTCCGCAGTGTCATCAATCCGTCCCTCCCGAGTGGTACTTCTGCGCGAACTGCGGAAAGAATCTCAGGGAGAAACCGCCCTCAACGACCTGGTTCATGCAAGTCGGCCTCTATCTCCTAAGCGTCCTCCTTCCGCCTCTCGGCCTCTGGCCAGGAATGAAGTACCTTCGGAGCTCGTATGCGCCCGCGCGGCGCGTCGGCATCATCGTCGCCGTCCTCACCGCAGTCTCGTTCGTGGTGAGCCTTATAATCTTCGAGCACTGGCTGAGCAATGCGGTCCAGCAGGCAAGCAACACTCTGAATAGCTTCGGCGGGTTCTAATAACTTCAAATGCACAACAACCCCCAAAGGGGTTGTTCTTTTACTGGCACCGTCGGATAGAGCCGATAGAGGAGGTGATTTTTTGATTGTTTGGCCCGGTCAAGTAATCTCCTCTGCTAGTTTTTATCTCCCTACTTTTCGGAAACTTTTTTAACCGATTTTTTAGCTTTAACGACTGGAGCCGTTTTTACCACTTCCTTCACTCTTTCTTCTGCAACCAAAGGTCTGGTGTTTGCTATAGCTTCTACTGCATTAATAAGCCGATCCATTTTTACATTCAACATTTCTAACTGCTTCTTCAATTCATCACTACTCCCCTTACCGATATCGCTTCTAAAATCTGGCTTGATAGGAGTTTTGTAGCTGTCATAATTCTTTTGCGAGAATCTACCCCCGTCTCTATTATTTCCAGTTTCTTTTTTACTCCCAAAACAAACATTGCAATACACTGGCCTATCACCAGTTGGTCTAAAAGGCACCTCACATGGCTTTCCACATTGGTTGCAAATCGCTTGATGCATAGTGGCTGGGCCGCGATCTCTACCCCCACCAAATCCACCTCGGCCACCACCTTGTCTACTAAATCCGCCTCCGTGTCCACCGAAACGCTTCTCACCGCCTTTTCTAAAATCTCCCATATGTTTATTTATTAGTTACTATCTCACGAGAACTGTTCTCGTGGGGTTCTTGTGGAATAGCCTTGGGTATGCTTTTTTTGTTTGCCTTGGCTTCAAGCATAAGCCGCTTTATCTCCAATCGCTTCTTGGTTTTATGAGAATGCGATTTTCTATACCTCCCGACTCCTGTTTTTCTTTTTGCCATATAGACATTCTATCAATATTTATTCGATTTTCAAACAAAACCAGGACTGGCGCTTCTTCTGCTGGACACATTTAGAACTGTGGGTGGGTCCCCTGGTGAAGGATGTTAGAACCTGTTTGGTGGAGATTTGGGTGTACCCTACCATCTCGCTCACTATATCTCCTGGGGCTATGGGACGATGTTGGAATCTTTTTATAGATTTTTTTCTATTAATTCTTTCAGGTTTTTCCCTTCGTTTTCCATGTGTTTTTTCACGGCTTCAACGTTACTCCTTGCAAGTTTTAAGAATAACCAGCCAAATCTGAACGAAAGCGTAGCGGTAAAGATACAACTTTCTTTCTTTGGTTCTATAATAAACAAACCACTAGGACAAACAACAAGCATTGGAAATAAAAGCTTATATTCAACTTTTCTGTACGGTTCCAATTTGGTGCTTAACAATTTTATTTTATGCAATTTTCCATGCAAATATTCTTCAATATATAGCATCGATCCCTTCTCAAACGGTTTTCCTTTAAGCCATTGGCATTTTACGTGGTCTTTATGCCATTTCTTATAATATTCTTGAGAAGAAAGTACCTTGACCAAGCCGTCAAATATTTTTTCTTGTGTTGCCTTTATTTCTATTGAATTTTTTATTGTGATCATTTCTTAATTTGGCATTTTGTATAACCTTAAAAAGGCCGGGTTTTTATTTATTACAGATTTATTATACTCTCATTAAAAACAATCTGCTGGCTGCCTGGTACGATGTGAGAACCTTTCTGAAATAACTATCTAACTAGGATCTTCTTGGTGCTAACGGTAATAGGGATTTAGTTCGAGGAAAATTCTCAGAGCAAAATATAAGGCAACGAAAATCACAATTCCAATAACTCCACATCTTAATTGTTTTTTAGCGGTTCTTATCTTTTTTTCATTACCCCTGCCAGTAAGAAAATTAAAGGCGGCTAAAAGAATAAAAATCAGTGCAACAAAAAAGATGATAGTGTATATCCACTGAAATGAAGTAATTTTTTGAACATTATAGTTTGCGACAGCAAGCGCGCTTGGTATAACATTCAATAATAAAAAAACAACTATCAATCCGATTACAACAAGCATCTTTTTATCCATAGATTTATTCTATCAAAAAATCGCCGTGGAGGCGATTCCTTAAAAATACCCGCTCTCATTGTTGGGCGCGTCTAAAACCGTGGGTCCCCTGGTGAAGGATGTTAGAAC
>CAYGZT010000033.1:0-10403 GCA_964354445.1 uncultured Candidatus Saccharibacteria bacterium | reverse complement strand
TAGATGTCGTAGGCGCGCTCACCGTATTGAGACTTTTCTATAACCATCGGGATAAGCATACAAACAAGTAGCTAGTGATAAGCGGTTAGTGGTCAGTATACATTTCTCTCAAACGAGCGTAAAGAGGTAGCAAGGATTATAGTTTTACCGCAAAAACTTCACGATCAGCAGAGCGATAATATTGACGACCTTAATCAGCGGATTGATAGCGGGACCGGTTGTATCTTTGTAGGGATCACCGACGGTGTCGCCAGTCACAGCTGCTCTGCGCACTTCGAGACCCTTGCCGCCGAAGTGTCCGCTTTCAATATATTTCTTGGCGTTATCCCACGCCGCACCTCCTGAAGTCATCGAAATCGACATAAACAAACCGACGATAATCGTTCCCATCAAAAGACCCCCCAGCGCCTGTGCCCCGAGCCCGAACCCTACCGCAAACACCGCAACGATCGGGATCAGAGCCGGAATGATCATTTCTCTGATCGCCGCCTTGGTAACGATATCAACCGCATGCCCGTACTGCGGCTTTGCTCTGCCTTCCAAGAGGCCTGAAATTTCTTTGAACTGCCGCCGGATTTCCGCGACCACGCGACCTGCAGTTTTCCCTACCGACCGCATCGTCAGCGCTCCGAATATGTAGGGAATCGCGGCGCCAATCAGAAGGCCCACTAGCACCCTGGGGTCACTGACATTGAACACGACGCCGGCAAGCTCGCTTGCGTAACTTGAAAAGAGCACCAGCGCCGCGAGCCCGGCTGAAGCGATTGCATACCCTTTTGCAATTGCTTTGGTCGTGTTGCCCACCGCATCCAGTGCGTCGGCGGTGCTACGCACCTTCTCCGGTTGCCCGGTCATTCTGGCAATGCCGCTGGCGTTATCGGTAATCGGCCCGAACGAATCAATGGAAACGATGATACCTGCAACCGACAACATCGCAACCGAAGACAGTGCAATGCCGTAGAGTCCCGCCAGCGCATAGCTTGCAAGAATCGCCGCACCGATTACCACCACCGGAAGCACCGCCGCTTCCATGCCGACAGACAGTCCCATAATGATGTTGGTGCCACCTCCCGATGCTGATGCTTTCGCAATTGACCGAACAGGACGGAAGCGTTTGGCAGTGTAGTAATTCGTGATAAACACCATCGCCGCCGTCACCCCCAACCCCACGAGCGACGCGAAGAACACACTCATGTACCCGGCGCCGAAAAACACCCGCGAAACCACCAAAAAACCTGCGGCCGAAAGCACCAGTGACGCCACGAGTCCTTTGTACAGTGCACCCATGATGGACTGTTTTCTGCCAAGCCGTACAAACAGAGATCCCAAAATTGAGGCGACAATCGAAACACCGCCCAGCACGAGGGGAAACACTGCTGACTGAGCTGTCTGAACCACCGTAAGTCCCAGCAATACCCCCGCCGTCAATGTCACCACATACGTTTCAAAAAGGTCAGCGGCCATACTGGCACAGTCACCTACGTTGTCACCTACGTTGTCCGCGATTACGCCGGGGTTTCTGGGGTCGTCTTCGGGAATCCCCGCTTCAACCTTTCCCACCAGATCGGCTCCCACGTCAGCCGCCTTTGTAAAGATGCCTCCGCCAAGACGCGCGAACACTGAAATCAAACTCGCTCCAAAACTCAACCCGATCAGCACTTCAAATTCTCCAAACGCAACGAAGAAAACAGAAACTGCCAAAAGCCCCAATGCCGTCACTAGAAGCCCCGTCACCGAGCCGGCTTTGAACGCAAGCGACAACGCCTCCGAAAGTCCATGGCCGGCTGCATGAGCAGTCTTTGCATTTGCGCGGGTCGCAATGCCCATACCGATATAGCCAGTGAGCGCCGACGCCGCACCGCCGACCAAAAATCCGAGTGCTGCCCTCCAGCTCAACAACACGCCCAGAGCGATGAATAAAATCGATGCAACTGCCGCTACCGTGCGGTACTGACGGTTAAGATACGCCATCGAACCCTCCTGAATAGCACGTGATATTTTCTGCATCGCCGTGCTGCCGGAAGGTTTCTTTCGCAACCACGCTACAAGCCACACGCCGTAGGCAAGCGCCAGTGCGATAGGGACAAAGACGATAAGGTAAGCGGTGGTCATATGAAGAGCGGTGAGCGATCAGTCGTCGGCGGGCAGCTCTGACGTTTGGGTCGGAGTTTCGGTTGAACTGTCGGAGTTGTCGGTCGTCGGTGATTTATCGCTTTCGGCCTCGGCAACGCCTCCTTCCTGATCCTCTTCGGGTCTGGACTGTGAGCGAATATCGATCTTCCATCCCGTGAGTTTCGCTGCAAGCCGCACGTTCTGGCCGCCTTTTCCGATCGCAAGCGAAAGCTGATCCTCGGGAACCAGTGCTCGTGCTCCGTGCCTCTGATTGAGCTCCACCGACGTTGCCGTCGCCGGAGAGAGGGCGGAGGCGATGAAGTGTTCCATGTTTTCAGACCACTCGACAATGTCTATTTTTTCATTTCCGATCTCGTTGTTAACCGCCATCACGCGTGCGCCTCGCTGCCCCACGCACGCGCCCACCGGGTCAACTCCATCAACGCGCGACGCGACTGCAACCTTGGTGCGGCTTCCCGGCTCGCGCACGAGTGCTTTAATTTGCACGATGCTGTCAGCAATCTCTGGAACCTCGAGTTCAAAGAGTTTTGAAATAAACTTGGGATGAGAGCGCGACAGCGTCAATGTGGGCCCGCGGCCGCTCTCTTGAACTCCCAACAGGAAGAATCGCAGCCGCTCGCCGATGCGATAGTGCTCGCCCGGAATCGCTTCCGAAAAAAACATCACGCCGGACGCTTTTCCCAAATCCACAAATACGTTTCCCCGCTCCACACGCTGTACGGCGCCGGTCACCAACTCGCCCACACGACCCTCAAACTCGCTCTTGACGGTATCCTTCTCGATCTCACGAAGTTTCTGCAAAATAACCTGTTTCGCCGTCTGCGCCGCGATACGCCCAAAATCGGAAGAGGGAGGATCAAGGTCGAAACGAATCTCATCGCCGATGAAGGTGTCCTCTTTGATTTTTTGTGCTTCCTCAATCAATATGTGCCGATCCGGATTGTAGAGCGGGAGTCGTTCTCCTTCTTCGGCCGTCTCGCTGTGCACCGCCGGTTTTCTCTCTTCTTTCGCTTCTTTCTCTTCTTCTTCGGTTTGAGGGTAACGCACACCCAATGGATCAACAACGACTTTCACTTGATAGAATGCTACCGCCCCCGTTTTGGAGTCCATCGCGGCCCGGATGATCTGTCCCTTGCGGTTGTATTCCTTCTTATATGCCGAAGCGAGCGCTTCTTCAACTGCGCTCAGTACCTGCGAGGAATCAATGTCTTTTTCGGCAGCAAGCTGCTCAATGGCTTTGTGGAGTGTTTTGACGTCAAGCATATAAGTTAACCGGCTTTTTCTTCCCAGTTCTTAAAAATAAACCCGCAGGCAAGGTGCGGATGACCAGTTTAGTATAGCCGCGCTGACAGCGTACTGTCAACACAAAGCCCCGCGACCTCAAGAGCTCTACGGGGCTTTGCAATCCGCATCAATGCTTTTCTATCGCTCTTCTGTATGCTCCCTCAGTCGCGCGATCAGATGTGTCGCGTAATCCTTGCCGCCGAGTCCAAATGCGATGCCGCCTGCAAGAGCAAGCATTGCGATCAGTCCAGTGACAATGGTGTAGATCAACTGCACCACAACGCCAAGCTGCAACAGTGCCGCTAGGAAGCCGAAGATGATCACTGCCCACCAAGTCAGTGCTCCCAAGAACCGCGACGCATGCAGTTTCGCACCCATTACTGAGTGACGCACCAGCGCGCGCAGGAAGTTTGCAATTACCAGCCCCGCCAGCATGATCAGCACCGCTACAATCACATTGGGGAAGTAGCGAAGTACCTCGTTCAAGAACATCGTCAGGCCTCCGAGCCCCAGAATGTCGGCGACTGCCAGTACCATTACCACCACAAAGAACCAGTACACCAAGCCGCCGATGAACTTGCCGCTGTTTAACTGAATCCCTCCGCGCTCAATGTACTTTTCAACGCCGAGCTTGCGCAAGAGAACGTCGATGCGCAGCGCATCGACAACCTTGATAAACAGTGCCCGCAAGAGTGAGGCGATAATCAAGCCTAAAATCAGGACGATGAGCGCCCCGATAAATGAGGGAAGAAAGTTGACAACCGTCACCCAGGCGTTCTGGAAAGAGACGACAAATACATCAGTCCACGTATATGGCACCATAGAGAGTGGGTAATGCGTGTTAGTGATTGAGAATAGATTCTACCGACCTTTGACGGACAATGCTTTCATTACCATTATACATCATTATAAATAATAGCGCTCTGTTCTGTCAGAACACGTGTGGATAAGCCCACTGTGGCGCGGTATACTACCTATGATATGAGAACAATTGCACACATCATCCTCATTTTCTTTGCCAATGCGGTAGCGCTTGCGATCGCCACAGCGTTGGTAGACGGATTTTCCGTCAGGCCGTCTCTTCTTTCGTTCGTGAGAGCGGCAGGGATTTTCACGCTCATCTATTTTGTCGTGCGCCCGATCATCAAATTGGTGCTCACTCCTATCATCATAGTCACGCTGGGACTGGGGGTTATTGTAGTCAACGCCATCACGCTCTACATTCTTGATATGGTCTCCGAAGATATAGTGATTACTGGACTGCGCCCGTTGGCATATGCTACGCTCGTCATCGGCGCAGTGCACCTTCTGGTACACTTTTCAGCAAAACATCTCCATTCCAATAACCATTCATGAAGACCATTGTAAGCATCATCCAGCTCGTTACCGCTGCCGCGTTGGTTATCCTGGTGCTTTTGCAGGATCGCGGTGAGGGGCTTTCGGAAACGTTCGGCGGAGGCGGGGGTGGGTTTTCGGTCCGCCGCCGCGGGCTTGAGAAGATTGTCTATATTGCAACCATTGCCAGCATCGTCATATTCGCCGTAACGTCACTCGCAAACCTTCTTCTTTAGGTGATGGCATCATATCTAGGATCAGTCGTCCGGCTGCTGTCAGCGCGCGAGCGCATCGTTTTGGGCGTGATGGTACTAGCGTGTCTGCTGTCCGGCCTCTTTTTGGGTGTAAGCACGCTGCGTAACGCGACCTCCGTAGTCCCCCGGCGCGGCGGTGAGTATATCGAAGGAATTGTTGGCCAGCCCTCGTTTATCAACCCGGTTCTGGCACAAGACGGCACGCCTGAAAAAGACCTGGTCAAGCTTCTATTTGCAAGCGCGTTGGACGTTGCCGAAAGCGTCAAACACGACGATTCTTTCCGCATCTGGACGCTGCGTATCAAAGACGGCGTAGTGTGGCACGATCAAAGCCCGCTGACCAGCGACGACATCATATTCACCATTCAAACCATTCAGAATCCCGACGCGCTCTCGCCGCTGTACGCCGATTGGCAGAATGTCGTCGCAACGCGCGCCAGCGAGCGGGAAATACGCTTTGAGCTGCTCAACGGCTACTCCCTTTTTGAAAACCTCTTGGACGAATTGTATCCCATCCCCAAAAAACTGTTCGCCGATCTCTCGCCGGCAATGATGAAGCTTTCCTCATACAATCTCGAGCCGATCGGCAACGGACCGTTTTCATACGTTGAGATGAAGCGGCGCAAAGACGGGTTTATTGAGGAGTACACGATGCATGCTTTCGATGACTATGCCGCGATCGATCCCCGTCTTTACATCACAACCTACTCCGTACGCTTCTTCGAAAATGAGCTGAAGCTGGTGCAGGCATACAACGTCGGGGCAATTAACGGATTCGGTACGTATGATCCTGACACTCTTTCGGAAATTACCCTCGGCGCATCGGTGCAGGATGTTGCAACCACAAAGTATTACGCAGCATTCTTCAACGCGAGTGCGTACGATGCATTGGCACTCAGCGGAGTGCGTAAAGCACTGACGTTTGCCGTCGACAAGCAGACGGTTCTTGCATCCGTATTCGGCAAGAGTGCCGTTATAACCGATGGTCCTCTGCCGCCGACGTTGGATCTCTACACTCCTGCGGTTGAAACCTACTACCGCTATGATCCCGACGCCGCCCGCCAATTGATCACTCAAAGCGGCTGGACATTCAATGAGGAAATCCAGCGCTGGCAGCGAACGCTCAAAGGCAAGGACCTCGAAACGTTGTCGCTAACGCTTACCGTCCCCGACGTCTCGCCGCTTAAAGAACTTGCGCAGCGCCTCAAGGCCGCGTGGGAGATGCTGGACATCCCGGTAACAGTGGCTACAGCCGATCCGCAGCGTATCAACAGCGATATTATCCAAACGCGTAATTATCAAATCCTTCTGTTTGGGAATATTGTCTCACTCTCACCCGATCCCTTTTCGTTCTGGCATTCCTCTGAGCGATTCTCTCCCGGTCTCAACCTCGCTCTTTACCAGAACGCTCGCGCCGACGAACTCATCGGCGCCCTGCGGCAAGCGTTGCCCCAAAGCCCGCGTTATATCGAGCTATTCGCCCGTCTGCAGGAAACTATCGCGTCCGATTACCCGGCGCTGTTTCTGACGTCCCCCCGCTATTTCTACGTGACCAACCCGTCTATAAAAGGAATCGTTGTTCACACCATCGCGCTGCCACACGACCGTTTCAACAACGTCATTACATGGTATCTTGAAACACACCGCGTGTTCGGTCACCAATAACAATGTCCAGGAATTCACGATCGTGAATTCCTGGACATTCTGGCTACTACGTTTCTGCCGGCAACTGGACAACAAACGGCAGCGATGCTACCATATCCGTATCGTGCAGGTTCCTTGAGTATGTCAGCGAGCGCTGGGGGCGCCGCTTAGCAGTGCACCCACGCCCGGGTGGTGAAACTGGCAGACACGCAGCGTTCAGGGCGCTGTGGCCGCAAGGCCGTGGAGGTTCAAATCCTCTCCCGGGCACAATAGAGAAATAACTTCGATCCAAGAATAAGTTAAAGGCATGACCACCAAAACGCATTCTCGTGTTACGCGGAGGCACCGAACTTTTGGTGTTTCGCGCGCACATAAAACACGAACCGCGCCGCATCCGACTCACAAAAAAGCTCCTGAAAGCACTCCCGATACCGTGCGGTTCATTCCCCTGGGAGGTCTTGAAGAGATCGGACGCAATATGTCCGTGTTCGAGTACGGCGACGAGATCGTCATCGTTGACATGGGACTGCAATTCCCCGAAGAAGACACTCCCGGTATCGACTATATCATTCCCAACGTTTCGGAACTTGTCACGCGGCGAGAAAACATCAAGGGTATTATCATCACCCACGGTCACTATGACCACATCGGCGCCATTCCGTATCTTATTGACAAGCTCGGCGCCTCAATCCCCATCTACACCACCGAACTGACCAGGGAAATTATCAAGCGACGACAGGATGATTTCCCAAACGCCCCAAAGCTCGTATTCCACACCGTGAAAGACAGAGATCGTGTGCAGATTTCAAAACATTTCTCCGCAGAATTTTTCGAAACACTGCATACTATCCCCGACTCTATTTCAATAGTGCTCACGACTCCCATAGGAAACATCGCCTATACATCGGACCTGAAAATAGATTTCGACCTGAACGGAAATCCGCTTGACACCGACGTATACAAAGAAATAAGCACGCGCGGCATTCACACGCTCTTCCTGGAAAGCACGGGTGCGGAACGACAGGGTTACTCAGTACCGGAAAAGTTAGTAGAAAAAAACCTGAACGAAATCATCGGGAAAACAAACGGCAGAATTATTGTCGGGTTGTTCGCCTCACTACTCACGCGCATCGATGTCATCATTAAAATCGCGGAGAAACACAACCGGAAAGTGTTTTTGAGCGGATATTCCTTAAAAACAAACGTGCAGATCGCCAAAAACCTGGGGCATCTGAAAACCGAGAAAGAAACAGTCCTACCGATAGAAGAGATGCACAAGTACAAAGATCACCAGATTCTGGTGCTTTCCACCGGCGCCCAGGGAGAGCCCAACGCCAGCTTGATGAGAATCGCCAACGGCGAACACAAGTACGTCACCATCAAGAAGAGCGACACAGTTATCTTTTCCTCGTCCATTATTCCAGGAAACGAACGCCCGATCCAAACACTCAAAGACAACCTTACGCGACAGGGAGCGCGAGTGATTCAAACCGAGCACGTCGACGTACACTCCAGCGGTCATGGTCCATCGGGAGACCTGAGAATGGTTATAGGGTTGGTAAAACCACGTTTCTTCATCCCCATTCATGGGTGGTACTTCATGCGCGCCGCAAACATGCGTCTCGCACAAGAAGAAGGTATTCTCGCCGAGCGGTGCTTTCTGGTGGACAACGGGCAGATCGTGGCGCTTGCCAGCGACCGCATCGAGATAACCGAACACACGGTGCCCGCATATTACGTTATGGTTGACGGGCTGGGAGTCGGTGACGTCGAGGAAGTTGTGATGCGTGACCGTCTGGCGCTTGCGCAGGAAGGAATGCTGGTGATTATCGCTACCATTGACCGTCGGACCGGTCGGTTTCTCAAAAACCCCGATATCATCTCGCGCGGGTTTATTTACCTTCGCGACAACAAAGAGCTCATCGAAACGCTGCGTGCGAAAGTCAAAAAAATCATCGGCTCAATCCCTCGCCTCCAGTCGCTTGATTCGGAGTACGTGAAAGGGCTTCTGCGCGATCAACTGGGAGCGTTCGTGTATAATAAAATCAAGCGCCGGCCCATGATTCTGCCGGTGGTGATAGAGGTTTAACATGAAACGCGTCTTCTCGGGCATCCAGCCCTCGGGCATTATCCATATCGGAAACTATCTTGGCGCGCTTAAAAACTGGGTCGCGCTCCAGGACAAATACGAGTGTCTTTTCAGCGTCGTCGACCTGCACGCGATGACCGTTTACCAGGAACCGCTCAAACTGCGCCAGCAGATTTTGAGTACCGCCAAGACACTTCTGGCGTTCGGCATTAACCCCAAGAAATCGACTCTTTTTGTCCAGTCGGACGTGCCAGAACACCTAGAGCTCTACTGGACTCTCAACACCATTGCGAAAGTCGGCGAACTTGAGTTGATGACTCAGTACAAAGACAGGGTCGCTCAGGGTAAGGGAGCGACGGCTGGACTCTTAAACTATCCCGTGTTGATGGCCGCCGACATTCTGCTGTATAACGCCGACGCGGTACCCATCGGAGAAGACCAGAAACAACATCTGGAAATCGCGCGTGAGCTTGCGCGTCGGTTTAACGCGCTGTATGAAAAAACGTTCACGGTTCCCGAGCCGCTCATCCAAAAAACAGGCGCGCGAATTATGGGACTTGACGATCCGACAAAGAAAATGTCAAAGAGTGCATCCTCGCCGTATAACTACATCGCGCTTACCGACTCGCCCGCGCTGGCGCGCGAAAAAATAAAAAGAGCGGTTACCGACTCGGGGAAAGATGTGATGTACAATCCCGCAAAAAAACCAGGAATCTCAAATCTGCTGGCGATTTTTTCGCTGATAACCGATGTGTCTATCGTGACACTCCAAAAGCGCTATGCAGGAAGCGGATACAGCACTTTTAAAAAGGATGCTGCCGAAGCGGTTGTGAAGTTTCTCTCCGGCTTTCAGAAGCGGTATGAAAAAACATCCGATACACAGGTGAAAAAAATAGTCACTGCTGGTGCCGTCAGAGCAAGGAGGATTGCCGCAAAAAAGATTGAAGAGGTATATAGAAAGGTGGGGTTGGAATAGGAGCGTGGCGATTCAGTGCCGCCTAGCATCACCGGGGCGGTTTTTTGTTCGCAAACATTACTTAACCTTCACCCCGTTGCAAAAATAGCCGCGTGCATCTACAATCTCCACACACGAAAGGAGGTCTAATGATCTGCCCGTCGCACGCCAAAGAGTTGGTTCTGATGCAGGTGCGGCATTGCGGGCGTTTCGTTGTCTTTTACAAGTGCCCGTTCTGCCCGTACGTGCACTCTTCAATCGAGATCCGGCAGACACCACAAGATGGGGTACCCCATCTGATGCACCTTGAGCCGGAACTCGACGATCTCCTCTGCCAGTACCCACAACCCCCCTGCGTACACGTAGGGGGGTTTCGTTTCTCTAAAACACCTGCGCGTACAGCACGTAGAAAATACCGACGACAAATACCGCCCCCATTACAACTCGCACCATTAAAGGAACGGATGAGAGAAGAGCGGGAGCCTTCTCGCTGCGCTGTGCATGCAATTTCCGCCACATCGCGATGATGAAAATCCCTTCAAGTCCGATGAAAATTCCTCCCACAATTTCAACAAGCGTAATGAAATCCTGGAGGCCGGCCCAGTATAAAAGAAGCGGCACTGCAATTACCGCACAGGCGCTGGCGACTCGTGCGATGCTGATGTCAAAAACAAGCGCTTCGTAGAGGTCACGCCCGATGGCAAAATAC
>CAYGZT010000032.1:0-6085 GCA_964354445.1 uncultured Candidatus Saccharibacteria bacterium | reverse complement strand
GTGTTGCACCACCTGCTTCGCTTGCCATTCCCAGAATGGGTTCCAATATCCTGTCCGTCCCTCGTAGACGATCTGCGCGAGTCCCGTGAAGAGGATTGCGAGATCTACCATGACGAGAATTAGGATGGTGCTGATGATTGTTCCTGCTATTTTTTTCATGTCGCACGGTGGGTTATTTTTGTGTTCGACCTTTAGGAGGGTTTCGCCCTCCGCTTTGGCGACCATCGGAGCGGCCGCCAAAGCGCAAGAAAAAGCCCCGCGATCTCTCGCAGGGCTGCAGCCGCCATCGGCTATTTCCTAATCCTCATTTCCCATGGCACTTCTTATATTTCTTCCCGCTCCCGCACCAGCATGGGTCGTTGCGGCCAATTTTTTTTTGACCGGCTCGATCACCGCCGGACGGCATAATAACAGGAGCAGCCTGTACGACTTCCTTCGCCGTCGCGCCCTGTGCGGTCTTCCCTTTCTGCTCAAGCGACTGAAATATCGCCGACACCGCAAGCGCCTCGGCTGACGCCATAAGGTCCTGAAACATTTCAAACCCTTCCCGCTTATACTCCACCAGCGGATCCTTCTGACCGTACGCGCGTACCCGCACCGCCTCAAGAAGCGCTTCGAGGTTTTCCAGATGCGCCGTCCAGAGCATGTCAAGCGCTCCGATGAGGCGAAAACCCGCATCCGCCTGTCCTGCCGCAAGAGTTACTCTTTCCTTGAGCCATGCGGGAAGCTCCCCGTTTTCAAACATCTGCATATCCTCATCCGAGAGGGAGCGGATGTTCTCCAGAACCCCCAGTGACCGCATCCATTCTTCAAACGCAGTTCGCGGGTTCTTATCCTGCCCCGGAGTTTTCGGAACTTTCTGCATACCGCCGACTCCGTGCACTACAACGCTTTTTGTCACCTCCTCCAGAACAGCGGCCGTTTCCCCTTTTTCAACCCGCTCCAGAATACCTTGCCTCCTGCGGTACACGGTCTGCCGCTGTTTATTCAGCACCGTGTCGTACTCCAGAAGATGCCGTCTGGCATCAAAGTTGATTCCTTCAACTTTCTTTTGCGCCTCGTCAACCACGCGCGCAACCATTGACGATTCGATCGGTTCGTCTTCGGGCAGATTAAGCCGCGTCATTAGCGATTTGACTTTCTCGCCCCCGAAAATCCGCAGTAAATCATCCTCAAGCGAAAGAAAGAACCGGCTCTCGCCCGGATCGCCTTGACGTCCCGAGCGGCCGCGAAGTTGGTTATCAATGCGCCGCGCCTCATGCCGCTGGGTACCTAATACAAACAATCCTCCCTTCTCCTTGACCGCTTGCGCCGCCGTTTCATTGGGAGGATTCCCGCCCAGAACGATGTCAACGCCCCTGCCCGCCATGTTGGTCGCAAGCATGACTGCCCCCGCGCGTCCTGCCTGGGCGATAATTTCTCCCTCCCGTTCATGGTTTTTCGCGTTGAGGACTTCATGCTTGACTCCGGCCCGAGAGAAGAGTTCCGAGAGCGTTTCATTCTCGTCTATCGAAGTGGTACCCACCAGCACGGGCTCTCCCGTTTCCTGTCGCCGTTTTACCTCGTCTACCAGCGCTTCGTATCTGGCGTCCCGCGTTTTATAAATAAAATCAGGATAATCTTTTCTGACACACGGTTTGTTGGTGGGGACAACGACAACATCGAGTCCGTACACCTTCGCAAACTCCTCGGACGATGTCTTTGCGGTACCGGTCATTCCCGACATCTTCTCGTACAGACGAAAGTAGTTTTGAATCGTTATCTGGGCGAACGTTCGCGACTCCTCCTGTACCCGAACGCCTTCTTTGGCTTCAAGCGCTTGATGAAGTCCTCCCGAGTACCGCCGCCCGTGCATCAGCCGCCCCGTGAACTCGTCAACGATGATAATCTCGCCGTTTTTGACTACGTAGTGCCGGTCGTGCAAGAAAAGCGCTTTTGCCTTCAGCGACTCCTCAAGATAATGTGCGAGACGAATGTATTGCGGACTGTAGAGATTGTCGATGGACAGTGCCTTCTCGACTTTTTCAATCCCTTCGTCGGTTATCTGCACCGCCCGCGCTTTCTCGTCGACGATGTAGTCGGTGTCTTTGGAAAGTCCCGTTGCCAGACGCGCGAACAATTTGTAGTATTGCGCCGCTTGCGTATCCGGTGCCGAAATAATCAGCGGCGTGCGCGCTTCGTCAATCAAAATACTGTCAACTTCATCAATAATCGCAAAGTAGTGCGGGCGCTGTACCTGCTGCGCGGTCGCGTACGCGAGGTTGTCACGAAGATAATCAAACCCGAATTCGTGATTGGTTCCGTACACGACATCGGTGCCGTACGCTTCTTTGCGCGCCGCCGGCCGCAGGAACTCATGGACAACCTTGAACGCCCCGGCTGTATCTCGCATCCTGTCCAGTTCTGATTCTCCGCCTCCTGCCTTCTCGTTCTGCTGTTTTGCTTTTTCGTCCTGGTTTTTTTGGGTGTACTGGGGGTCATACAGAAACGCCTGCTCGTGCACCAAACACCCCACCGACAGCCCCAGAAAATGGTATATCTGCCCCATCCACACCGCATCGCGCTGCGCGAGATAGTCATTGACGGTAATGATGTGCACGCCCTTGCCGATCAGTCCGTGAAGGTACGCGGGTGCGGTGGCGGCAAGAGTTTTGCCCTCTCCGGTCGCCATTTCCGCAATCGCGCCGTCAGCAATAATCATTCCTCCCAGAAGCTGCACGTCGAAATGGCGCTGCTTCAGCGTCCGTTTTGCCGCTTCCCGCACCAGTGCAAACGCCTTAATACACACCTCCTCAAGCGTCCGCTCGCCGTCGCGGACCGCGCGCTTGAGTTCGTCGCTCGTTATGCGCAGTTGCTCATCGGACATCTGCGCACAGTGCTCTTCCAGATTGTTTATTTCTCTCACGCGTTGTTCAAAGACACGCGTGGGGGAAAAAATTTTCCCGAATAGTGACATCGAATCGTATTACCGGCCGCGCATACGCTTGCGCTGCATTTTTCCTTTAAAGCGTTGCAGTTCACTTTTAAGACGATCTTTGGCCTTATCGATCGCAATCCGTACATCCGGACTGTTTTGTTCAAGACGCATTGTCTTTCGCGGCACACGCATGGTCAGTTCCACATAAAACACATCTCCTTTCTTGTGATGACGCGTCGCGCGTGCAACTTCGACATTGAGCATCAACTCGCCCGCTTTCTCAAACGACCGCACTAGGCGCTCGAGCGGCGCCAAGCGCCGCTCTATGTATATCTTCAGCGGCGGCGTTAAATCAAGCTGCGTCGCTTTGATAACAATTTTCATGGAAATAAGAGTGGCGTGAGTAGTTGGCAGTATAGCACTGCTTGAGTTGATATCAAAATCGTCCTGACGTTATCGTCAGGACGATTTTGCAAGCTTATCTGCGGCGCTTTGAACCCTTCTTGGCCTTCTTGGCCTTCTTGGCCGCTTTTTTTCTCTTTGCCATTGTGGCTTTGTCCAACCGAACACGCTGCCGGCTGGACGATTCTATGACTGATATGAATGCAATGTACTCGACCGGCATTGTACACCGCACGAGAATAGAGTGTTGTGCGCTCTGTCTTCATTATAGAAGAGGAGTATACGAATGAAAGGGCACGCAACGCAGAACTGTGGATAAGTCGGCACAAGAGACAAAACAAAAAACCAAAAAACAAAAAGAATAAATTTAAAAATGAAAGCGGTGAGAATAGTAACAGGATGCAGGGAACACTCGGAACAAAAAATTCCGTTGCCCCGACAAAAGCGCAAAAACCACATAGAAACTCGCCTAAACCGCTCTCTCTATGCCGCAAAATTATAATTCTCTCCTCAAATGATATTTATTTCACTCTCAAGCCAGATCCCATAGCCGTCAAAGAAGTCCTTCCTGATCATCTCCATAAAATTCAAAATCTCCCCACCGTCTGCCCTCCCGTTGGTTACAATAATGGAGGCGCTTTTGTCATGAATCCCGCAATTGCCAATCCACTTCCCAAGCCAGCCACGTTTCTCCAACAACCTACCAACGGCCACTTTGACGGAGTCGCTTTTCTTCAAAAAAGTGTCGTCCGCCTCCCTGTACAGAAGTTGGTCAACAGGATACCACTGCAACTCGGACACTTTGCTTCTCAGTTCTTCTAATTTATTCACACTCACCACCGGATTTAAAAAAGAGCTGCCAGCATTCGGATTGACGTCGCTGTTAGGAAATTTTCTCGTCCGAATATTGATCACCGCATTATAAACGTCTCTGATAGTGTAGGGCTGCGCAGAAATTTTTTTCAATTCATCCACAATCGAATTTCGCGCAATGCCAACCTGGAAGTACGAAGTGTCCAGGGTCGGTCTTTTTGACAATCGTATCCTGACTCGAATAATGATGTATCGCCCCCTGACGTCTTTTTTAAAGATGCTGGTTCTGTAATCAAACCCGCACTCGCTCCGATGAAATGTTCTGAGCTCACCAGTTTTAAGATCAATTGCGTCCAGTGAATGAAAAACATCGGAAAAGTTTTGGCCATACGCCGCTATGTTCTGGATAGGAGCTGCGCCCACCGTTCCTGGGATCAACGCCAAGTTCTCGATACCGCCGAGTCTCTCTCGGGCTGCATATGAAACAAGATCGTGCCAAATTTCTCCGGCTCCAACCTCAACAACAACATAATCATCAGCATCCTCAATAATCTTGTGACCTCTCACGCTGGACTTTATGACCACGCCGTCAAAATTTTTTGTGAACAAAGTATTACTCCCTTTCCCAAGAATAAATGCCGGGAGGTTGTTCAATTCCTCATTTTTTATAGTCGCATGAATATCCTTTTCGCTCTTGACTTCAACGAAATATTTTGCCCGTGCGTCAACACGAAATGAATTTAGATTCTTCAAAGAAACATTGCGTTTCACGTTCATGGTAGGTGTGAAAAGAACTTTATGAATTGTCGGTCATAAAAAAACCCGTCACCACTCAAAAAGCGCGTGAGGACATGCCCTTTGAGCGGTGACGGGGGTGACCTCCTTTTTGTTTTTGTTAAGTGAGTGCTCGCCCGTCACCATACATAGGATAGCACAGCAAAACAACGGTTCAATCCCACGGTACTATCAGTCGGACAGTGGACCCTTGCACTCACACAGGGGTGCAGGGATAAAACCAAAACCCCCGCCTTTCAGCGGGGGAAGGAAGGACATTCCTCAGTCGACGTCGTCGCAAAGGAATATCTCGCTCACTTAACAGAATCATTATACTCCCCTCTCACAACGGTGTCAAGCAACCGGAATCTGTGCAGGCTCTTTCTTGGTCACGAAAACCAGAAACTTGTACCCCACAAAATTCCACGCAAGCGACAATATCGTCGCGACGATGGCACCGATGTTTGCCCACACCTGCGGTGAAGCTCCGAACAGCACCGGCATGACATTGACTACCAGCGAAGCGGAACTGACGTTAATGAGAAACCCAATCACACTGACGCCGAAAAACTTTGCTGCCTCCCGACCGGTGCCGCTGTCTTTCCCTTTAAACGTCCAGAAACGATTCCAGAGATAACTGTTGACCACCGCGATGATAAACGATCCTCCTTTGAACACGGAGAACATGAGACCCGAGGTGATGCCGGTAAGATACATGAGGGCATTGAGAACCCCCAGATCCACCAAGGTGTTGAGAACACCGGTGACTCCGAATTTAATGACCTCAAACAGCACGGGAACAAACTTGCTCAGAGCCGCTCCTACCAGCACGCTGACCGGAACGCCGACGACAAACAAGACAATCAGCACCCACAGCGGCAACACATCCTGATACGAGAGATTAATCACCACAATCCACGAGAAGAGGCCAATCAGAAGACCGGCCAGAGCTCCCGCGTACAAATCTTTAAGATGTTGTTTGACCATACCATTATTGAACAATGAAGCGCACGATGGCATCGGCAAGCGACGGTTCCTTTTCAAGCATCGTTGTGCCGTGACCCGCACGAGTAAACACAACTTTGTCCTTACCGACACCCGAAGGGACAAGACCAAAGAGTTCTTCGACCTCTTGAGTATTATAACCGTCATCCTGGCTCGATGCAAAGAACACCCGCT
>CAYGZT010000031.1:0-11559 GCA_964354445.1 uncultured Candidatus Saccharibacteria bacterium | reverse complement strand
CACGATCGTGAATTCCTGGATATTTTATTCTTCTACAGATACCCGACTTGCTTGAGCCACCACTCGTTTTCCCACTCCCACAGTTTTTTTGCTCCTAAAAATGCCTCAAAGTCACCGCGCCAGAAGGGGAATTCCTTGAGTTCCACGTCACCGACGATATCGGACCACTCGTGCTCACACGTTTCAGCCTGCGCGCGCACGGTACGATTTTTCCCGTCCCACGCAAGCCGTACTTTGTCGCGTCCGCCCTTTGAACGGAACGTCGAGCCGCACTTGTGACAGACGCGATGCTGGTCAATACGCAGAATCCAGCGGGTCTGCAGGGTAGGGAAGTCCTTTTCAAGCGCCGCTACATAGGCAGCCGTCTGGATGTTGTAATCGCGATAAATCGCAAGCGACGTTTTGATATCCAGCACGCCGAACTTCCCGCCAATGAGCGCCAGCGCATCGAGCGTGCCGGCATACCGTTCGTTGTAGTTGACGACACGCTTTTCGACATACTCGGAGTCAACCTGAATATGCTGCCGGTTAAAAAATCCGACGAATGCGTCATATGCTGGCTTTATCTGAGGTTCCACTTCATGCGGCTTTCCGGTCAGAAACGCCTCAACGGTTTCGTGAATCAGCGTTCCCTCGGACGCCGATTGTTGTTTGATTGCCTCGCCTTCTGCAAAGTTGGGAAGATCGGCGTAGAACTTGTACAGCGCCGGTTTTGCTTTGATCTCGACTATCTTGGTAACCCGCGGATACCAAATGCCCTCAATTTCGTATCCGGAAAGCGATTTGAAATGCTCGGCGTCTCGATAGTAGCTCATGCAGGAAATGTTCTCAGTAAGTGTAGCAGGGTGCCGGCAGGTCCGTAAACGTTGAAAATGTTGACGCCAAAACAAAATAATGCTTTAATAGATTCAGAAGGAGGAGAGGAAAAATGATAGACGGTCATCTCGCCAGGACGATAGCATTGGGGGTAGGATTGCTGCTTCTCATGTCCATTCTGTTCGCAAAGGACTTGAAGAGAGCTTTGATCGTTCTCTGGAAAGCGTTCCACAACATGAACGCCGACAAAAGGGGAGTGGGATGACTCGCGCCCACAACCACCACCCTGACTGCATGCACGAGCTGCAACCGAACTTTTTTCACTTCGTCCTCACCATCCTCCTGATCGCACTCTTGTACGTCTCAGACAGCCTGATACGGTTGGCTCGCACGCCGCACTCGCTCCTCAAAAGAGTAACTTCGCCCTCCGGCCGGTCTCCGTAGACCGGCCTAACTCTTTTACGAAATCATCAATTTCCCCGTTTGAAAGGAGAACGAGCATGGGTAACAGATTTACCTGCTGGCAACTTAGGGGATAGGCCCTTTTCAATACACTAACTGTCGCACAATATATCTTTTGCGACACAATAAACGTCCCACACAGGCAGAAGGCTTCGAGCCTAGCCCAGAAGACCCGCCAGAGCGTTGGCGCACCACTGAAGAATATCGATGATGACATCAATAATCGCCAGCAGAATTTGTCCCACAAACTTCAATCCCTCGGTAATGACATTCATAATCTGACCGAAAACAATCGAACTGGTGAGCCAAAAGTGCAGCTGCGAGGTGGCACCCCACAGCCACTTTCCCGCGACCGTCATTTCGTCCCAAATCCCCCGCTCTTTGAAAAAATTCACAAGCGGCTGGGCGGCAACTTCCAATACCTGAAGCACTTGTTCCTTCATGAACGTTGCGACCTTGTCTTAAATAACGGTATAGTTCCGCGGATCAATACTGCCTCCAAACGGCATCACGGGGCCGCAGGAACGGCTTCCATCGATGTAAAATGTCGAGGTGTCATATACGGTATAGTGTAAATGAGGACCGGTTGCAAGTCCGGACGTGCCAACATAACCGATGATGTCGCCGCGCTTGACCGTATCACCCTCCTTGACCGTATACAGCGACATGTGCGCGTACAGCGTGGTGAGTCCCATATAGTGACGGACGACTACAAACTTTCCGTAGGCGCCCTTCCAGCAGTACCGATCCTGGTTCGCCGCGGCAATTACCACGCCGCCTTCCGCCGCGTACACGGGTGTTCCCACCGGTGCACCAAAATCAATTCCATTGTGAAACCCGTTTTTGTACATGCGCCGGGCGAATGCCGTCGCTCCATACTCCTGAGTGATTCTGTATGAGCCGCGCGGAACCGGCGTTTCAAAAAGTCCCAGCAATCGCGCCGGAAGGTTTTTGAAATCAATCTTAGACATCAGACGCGATTCGATATCGGCGATCTCCTGCGCAATTTTCACCTGGCGGTCGGTGAGTTCATCGATATACTTGGTGTATGTTTGCTCCTTGTTTTTAACTTCGGCCAGAAAATCTTCTTTATCCTCACGCAGCTCTTCGGCAATAATTTTCCGGTTCCTGAGGTTTTGGCTCTCAATTGTCTGACTTTGTTTTTTGACAGAGGTGTCGGTCAATGCCCCTTCCAGGCGCGTCTTGGCGGCGTTGAGCTCGTCAATGCGAACCAAGAGCGTACTATAGACATCCCGCAGCGCCTGCAGTTCAAGCAAACTATCCGACAGCGCATTGTTCTTAAGCAGCACAAACAGAACCGACTCGGCATCCTGCTGCTGAATCTGACGCAAGAGCTGCCCCACCGCCGCCTCTTTGACCACAAGATCCTGCTCGGCATTCCCGATATCTCCCTGAAGTGACTGGATCTCAAGTCCCAACTTCTCGACTGAAATTTCGCTCGTTTTTATCGACCGTTCAATCTGGCCGACGTTGGTGTTGATCTGTTTTACCTCGCTTGAGAGCGTCCGCTTCTGGCTCTGCGTCTCCTGGAGTTTGCTCTGTGTCTGCTGAATCTCGCGATTGATTTCCTCCAGTTCCCTGTTGCGGGCGTCAATTTGCGATTGCAGGGTGTTCTCCTGAGCAGCTACCGGTATAAGCAACCCTGCCGCAATGCCAATCGAGGCAAGAACACAAAAAAGAAAACGAGTCAAGTTCATACGCGTCACACCAGTGTCTGCTGGTCAAACTTACCGATTGCAACATCAATGCGTCCGACCGATTCACGTTTGCCGAGTACTTCCATAATCTCAAACGGCCCAGGTGAGCTGCGCTGGCCCGACAGTGCCACCCTCAGCGGCCAGAGTACCTCTCCCCTGCCCCGTTCGTCGGCAAGCGGCATCAGCATTCGCTCAAGATGCGCGGCGGAAAAATCTTTTTCCGAAACGTTGACGAGTATCGCTCGCGCCGTCTTAAGGTTTGCACGCACTGCAGAATCTTCCATCTCCTGCCACCGCAACAGCAATGCATCATACTCTTCCCGAACGAAGAAAAATCGCGCCAGATCATGAAAATCAGTCAATCTCTTCATGCGATCGCGCTCTACCGTAACAGCGCGTCTCAAGAGTAACTTGGGAGTGTGCCATTGTTGGGGGATGAATTGCATAACCCGCTCGGTCAGAATGGTAAGCGGCAGCGTTTTTATGTACTGAGCGTTGAACCATTCAAGTTTTTCCATGTCAAACACCGCTCCGCCTTTCTGCACCCGCTTGAGCGAAAATTGTTCTATCAGTTCTTCCATGCTCAACAGTTCCTGGTCACCTTCCGGATGCCATCCCAAGAGCGCCAAAAAGTTCACCAACGCTTCCGGAACAAATCCTTCCTTCAGATAATCATCCAATGACGTCTCCAGATTCCGCTTCGACAGTTTGCTGCGGTCGGGAGCTAAAATCAGCGGCAGGTGCGCATAGCGAGGCTGTTCAATCCCAAGCGCCCGCTGGATGAGAATCTGGCGCGGCGTGTTCGAAACATGATCCTCGCCGCGAATGACATGTGAAATGCGCATTTCGACATCATCAATAACAACCGCAAAGTTATAGAGAGGAGATCGAAGAGAACGCGCAATCACAAAATCTCCGATGGTGTCGGTGTTTACCACCACCTTACCCCGGACAAGGTCTGAAAAATCAATCTCCATGTTGGCCGGTACGACCAGACGGATAACACCCGCACGATTCTTCCTTTTTTCAGCTATCGCTTCATCCGATAGGTCCCGGCAGGTGCCGCTGTACTTGGGGAAAACGCCTGCCGCAAGCATTGCCTTCTTTTCCTCCTCAAGCTCCTCTTTGGCGCAAAAACACCAGTAGGCACGCTTTTCTTCAAGCAGGCGCTTCAGATAGCGCTCATAAATATCCTGCCGTTCGCTTTGCCGATAGGGACCGTAGAGCCCGCCGACATCGGGTCCTTCGTCCCATACGATGCCGATTTTTTTGAGCCCCTCAAGAATGTCCCGCTCAAAAGTCACCTGAGATCGCTCAACGTCAGTATTCTCAATACGAACGACAAAAATACCGCCTTCTTTCTTGGCAAACAGGTAGTTGTACAAAGCCGTTCTGACGGTCCCTACATGCAGAAAACCGGTCGGAGACGGCGCAATTCGCACCCGCACGGGAGTGCTTTCAGTCATCAGTTCATTATACCGCGCCGCAGCGTCTCAGATAAAGCCCGCTTTCACCGTTGGCTCCAGCGAGGCAAGCCCCCTATATTCCTCCCACTCGCACCAGTTCCTCGGCAATCAAATGAGCCGCATCAGGTCTGGCAAACGCGCGGGCGCTCGCCGCCATCTCCTGGTGTCGCTGTGTATCTTTCAGAAGATGCGCAACCTGCAAAAAGAATACCGCGGGTGTCAGATTCGGCTCTTCAACAACGATACAAGCACCCGCCTTCGCATACTCGTACGCATTATAAAACTGATGATTGCGCGCGGACTCTTTCAGCGGCACAAGGATTGACGGTTTGCCCGCAAGAGCAATCTCAAAAACAGCACCGCTCCCGGCGCGTGACACGATGACATCGGCGGCCTCCAGCGCTTCTTTTATTTCCTCCCTGAAAAAATTGACGATGCGATAGCGCTGCCGCTGTTGAGGAATGAAATCCTTGGTCACTACCGCAAGTTCCGCCTTGAATGTCTCAAAGTTGTCGGGCCCCGTCTGATGAAGAATCTGAAACGTGCCGACAATCTCCCGCGCGTTTTCCAAAAAGAACTCGTTGAGACGAGCCGAACCTTGCGATCCGCCCAGCACCAGAATCATCGGCGTATCGACTTCAAGACCGAAAATCTGCTTTGCCCTCTGGGTATTCACGGTTTTATCCCGTTCCAGCAGAAACGAACGAACGGGGTTGCCGACCAGCGCAACTTTGTCCCCTCTCCATATCTCGCGCGTTTTTTCGAACGAAACGGCGACGCGGCGCGCCAGGCGGTAAGAAATGGTATTTGAAAGACCCGGAATTGAATCGGATTCGTGAATGAAAATCGGCACGCGATATACAAAAGCGGCGACTACCACCGGCAGCGCGCCGGTTCCCCCTTTTGAAAAGAGAACGTCGGGCATCACCCAGAACATCTTCCAAAGCGCCTGCACCAGGGCAAACGGCATCTTGAACGCATCAACGACATTGAGTGCCGACATATAGCGGCGCACTTTCGCCGAAAGAATCGGTCTGATAGTCAGACCCGCCGCAACCAGTTCCTGGGCATACGGGCCGGGAGCGCCGAAGTAGTACAGCTCGTAATCGACGTCGCGGCGCGTGTCAAGAACCGTTTTAATCTCCTCGACAACCGCAAGAAGCGGATATACGTGTCCTCCCGTTCCTCCGCCCGTGAATGCAATTCGAAGCTGTCGCTCCATAGATTCATTATATCATTCCCCACCCGCAGAGCAGCAACATGTCCCGCACATCTCAGCGCAAAGGAGCGTGCCGAGAAACATTGGCCACCACTCCCATTATAGTCAGTGAAACCGCAAGCGCCGTGCCGCCATGGCTGATAAACGGCAGCGGAACGCCCGTAAACGGCAAAAGGCCCGTGTTGGCGGCAATGTGAATAATGGCTTGTAGCGCCACCACCGACGTCAATCCCAACACCAGGAGCCGGCCGAATTCTTCCTGGCTCCGCCTCATCAGCACGGTCGCGCGCCAGAACAAAATCAGATAAAGCATCACCACGCCCGAAGCCACGACAAAACCCATTTCCTCCGCAATCACGGAAAAGATCGAATCGCCCTCGGGTTCAGGAAGCAGGGTATATTTTGTCGTTGATTTTCCGAATCCGATGCCCCACCACCCGCCCGTGCCAATCGCAATGCGCGCCTGCTCCTGATGATACAGATCGGACGAAACACTGGTAATGGAAAGAGAGGGTGCAATGTTCTCAACCAGCGGATTCCAAAACGGCGCGAGGCGCCGGAGACGATACGGAGTGACCAACGCAAGCAGCGTTACCACGACCGTAAATATGAGAAATGTCAAAACGATCTGCTTCCAGGACGCGCCGCCGAAAAGGTACACCACCGTTGCCGCTCCCAAGATGACCACCACCATAGTCGTCGCCGGCTGTGCAAAAATGAGCCCGCCTACCACCGCCATGACTACCAAAAATAAACCGTATGCCCCCCACGTATGAGTCTTGGTACGCAGACGCGAACTCGAAAACAGCGAGGCAAGGTACACAATCAGCGTAAATTTCAAAAACTCCGAGGGCTGGAACGTAAACCCTCCGATATCCAGCCAACGGCGAGCGTTGTTTACTTCAACCCCCAGGGGCGTGAACACCATGATTAACAGAATGACGTTCACCGCCAACAATATCAGCGCGACTTTCTTAAGCGAACGATAGTACACCAGGTACGCAACCACAAAACCGATGATGCCGGGCAAAAGCCCGTGGAGCAACTGACTGCGAAGGTACCAGTACGGCTCTCCATATTGCTGTTTGGAAAGATCAAACGACGCAGAAGCCAGAAACAGCACTCCGGAGAGTACCAGGGTTGTCACCGCGCCGATAATAATATAGTCGGGTTTGTGCCCAAACGATTGCAGATGCAATATTTTCATAGCTCACGCACGGCTGGCTACTCTGCGTAAAATCCTCCCGCTCGAACGCACTCCTTCAACCGCTTTTCCGTTCTCAACCGTCACCACGCCGTTTACCATTACCATCGACACCGCAAGGTCTCGGGACAGCAACACAAGATCGGCAGCGTACCCCCCGCTCACAAAACCGCGCCGCTCAAGCCCTAAGATGCGCGCGGGAGTTCCGGTTACTCGCGCTACTGCTTTCTCAAGCAGCATTTTTCCAGCCGCCCGTTCAAGAAACGTCGGGAACGTTTTATACGAACGCTCGGGCTTGAAGGTCAGCAAATCGTCAAAACTTGGACTGTTGGTGGAGATCAGCGCACGTTCCGAGAACAACGCGCGGTCAACCTCTTCCTGATTCAAGTTCCGGTAAAATACCACTCCTCGCAACTTGGTAACTTCCATCAGCGACAGGAGTGCTGCTCGCGTTCCCAGTCCCCGATTCTGTGCAAATTCAAAGAGTGTTTTCCCGTTTAGAAACTCCATCTCGGGAGCGTTAAGGATCGTGATGTCTTTTGCATCGATGTCTGGCAACGTTGCCGAAACGTCCCGCGCGACGGATTTGTCCTTGAGACACTCCAGTGCTGCTCCCCTGTCCCGGTGTTGCAGCGCGACAGGAAGAAGTGTGTCAAGCGCAACGGCGCTGGCATCGAATGGATTGATGTCAAAGTACACATCTGCCTTGGCGGTTTTCCCCTCAATCAGCGACAGCGCCTTGCGATACTCTTCTTCAAAACCGATAAAAGGTCTGAGATGGCTGATAATGGTCGGCACGGCCGTTTCCTGTGCCAGTTTAATGGTTTCTTCAACCGCTTGCGCGAGTTGCTCACGTTCGTTTCTCAGGTGCGTTGTGTAAATGCCGCGGTGCTCATGCACCACATCCAGCAGCGCACGCAGCTCGTGGTAAGGAGTATCCTGATAGGGAAAGTACCCCAGACCCGACGAGAGCCCGAACGCACCCTCATCAAGCGACATCGCAAGCAGCGAGCGCAGCACTCGCAGTTCGTTGGCGGTGAGCTTGCGGAACTCGGCAGGGTTCTTAAGAATGTCCTCGCGCATCACCTTATGCCCGACCAGCGTTGCGACATTTACATTGAGCGGCCGTTTCTCCAGAACTCCCAGAAGCTCCCCCACCCCCCGCCAGTTGACGTTGACGGCATCTTTTCGCGACCAGTTGAAAAAGTGTTCAAGCTTCCCGTACAGCGTGGGTGCCAGAGAAAACCCGCAGTGCCCCATTAAAATCGTCGTAATACCCTGCGACACGAAATCGCGGTGAGCGGGCGCGGTAAAGACCGTCAGGTAGCGGTCCGAACCCGCATCAACATCGATGAAGCCGGGAGTAAGATATCCGTCGTTACCGTTGATCACGCGGTCGGCTTTGTAGTTCGGAAATATCCCCAGTGCCAAGATAGCGTCATCCCGTACCAAAACATCCGCTTTAAACGGCGGCCGTGCACCTCCGTCAAACAGCATCACGTTTTTGATGAGTGTAACCATAGCCGTTACTGGGCGAGGCGGGAGAGAAAGAACAGTACCAGTCCCAATCCGTTGCCGACCGCACTGACAATCCACAATCGCATCGTGATGGTGGATTCATGCCATCCCTTCGCTTCAAAGTGATGGTGAATGGGCGTTGAGAGAAACAGTTTGCGCCCGAACGCTTTTTTGGAAACCATCTGTACAATCACCGACAGCGATTCGAACACCAACACCGGTGCAAACAGCGGCAGTAGCAGCACGGTGTCGGTGAGCATCGCGATCACGCCCATGGTAATACCCAGCGCCATCGAGCCGGTATCGCCCATAAAAAAGCGCGCCGGATAAATGTTAAACCACAGCGACGCCAGAAGCGCTCCCACCACCACGCATGAAAATGCCGCCAAGTCATAGCGGCCGAGTACGAACGCGACCACCGCAAGCGAGCCGAAGGTAAACAGCGTGGTCCCTCCCAAGAGACCGTCAAGACCGTCGGTCTCGTTGGCAGAAAACGCAGAGGCGACAATGATGAAAATGAACAGCGGAACATACCAGACACCGATTTCAAAATCACCGACAAACGGAACACCCAACACCGTCCAGCCGAGCTTTTTCCAAAACCACCACGCTCCCAGCAGCGCAATCATCAGATACATAAGGAACTTGAACCGTATCGGCAATCCTCCACCGTTGGGACCGTGGCGCACAATGCCCAAAAGGTCGTCAATCATACCCAGCAAACCCGCAATGAGCATCGCGGCGATGGGAAGGTACGTCTGCGGGCGGTCGACAAAGTTAAAATACGCCCAAAAACCGTCAAAGAAAAAGTCAAGGGCTAAAAAGATGAGCGCCAGTCCCAGTACGGTCATCCAGATGATGACACCGCCCATGGTGGGCGTGCCCTCTTTCTTCTTATGGAGTTCAAAATAAATGGGCGCGGCCGAGTTATGACGGATCTGTTTTCCGAGCCGCCAGCGATGCAGCAGCGAAACAACGACGGGTGTGACAATCAGGGCGGTACAAAACGAAACGCCCATGAGAATGAGGACCCGCACCGCGTCAGCATTCATACATCGTTATATGACAGCAAAAAAAACCAAGACACCCCCACCCGCTTACGGCAAGCAGGCATACAGCCGTTCGGTATCCCCAAAGCGATCCGGACTGCCCATCACCGCTATAAACACTATTGTACCATCCTCAGAAAACAAAGTAACCAAATTCCCCCCCGATTCGTCGATAAAGCCGGTCTTACCCCCGAAGAAGTTTGACTTCCCGGCAAACAGATTGACGTTCGAAAAACTCCTGAATCGCTGCGTTGAATAATCCTTGATCAATACAGAAGTTTTACGCGTGTTCTCCAGAATCAAGGGGTAGTAGTGATAGATGTATTTGGCCAGCGCGTACAGATCGTACGCCGTTGACTGATTGAGATATGAGAGTCCCGAGGGTTCAAAAAAGCGAGCCTGATTCATCCCCAGTTCTCGCGCTTTCTTGTTCATGGCATTGACGAACGCGTCCTCCCCCATCGCATCGGCAAGCGCATACGCCGCATCGTTGCTGGAGAACACCAGTGACGCCGCTATCAAGTCCTTGATAGAATACCGTTCGCCGGCAGAAAACGAGCTGTATCCTTCCGCTTTCTTGATGACCTCCGGCGTTATGGTAACGATTCGCGAAAGTTCGAGGTGCTCCAGCGCAACCAGTGCCGTCATCAGCTTCGTCACCGATGCAATCGGCCAGCCTTTGGAAGCGTACTTTTCGAAAATGATGCCGTCGTCCTTAAAATCCCTGACCAGGAACACTTGCGCACCGATCGCGTCGCATAAACCGCTCACGGCAGCCGGTTTCTCAACCGCCGATTGTTCAACAACGTCCGTCGTGCCGCTCTCGACCGGAATCGTCGCGCCGCCACCCGGTACGCTCCGCTCTCCCTGCACGGACGGCAAAGAAGGAGATGCAACACCGTTCGCGCCGCCGGATTCTACCCGCTGCGTCGTAATGATTGCGCGTGACGCGTCGCTACTCCCGCTTGACAGAAAACCCGCTGCCCGAAACGCCGAAGCGGAAACAAGAATGACAAAAATAAGAACCAGTGCTTGATATCTCATGATTGCTCGATGGTGTGAGGAACCGGCTCGGGTGCGCCGCCGGAAACATCATTGGCAGGCGTGGTAACTTCGGCAGAAAGATTCTCAAAATACTTCTGCTTGATGTCCTGATACTTGCGATAGTCCGGAAGGTTTGTGACCGCCGAAACTCCCACATGCTTGAGAAAGTCCACGCTTGCCGTATAGAGATACGCATGTCCTTTCTGGGTGCGCTCAACAAGACCGCGAATTAAAAGCTGCCGCAAGATGAAGCTTGAATTCACGCCGCGGATGTAATCGATTTCAGCGCGTGAAATCGGCCCAAAATAAGACACCAACGCCAGCGCTTCAGCAACGGCAGGAGTGAGATCTCCTTTAAGCTCTTCTTTGATGAAGCTTTCAATAATCTCGCCGAACTGAGGTTTTGTAGCAAGCATCACGCGCCCGTCCTGCTGCTGAATAATCATAAGCCCGCGTTCCTGACGCGCGTATTCGTCCTTCAGCGATTCCACCAACGCGCCGACAGCTTCTTGCTCAACGCCAAGCAGTGTGGAGAGCTTTTCTCGCTCCATCGGCTCACCGTATGCAAAAAGAATCGCCTCAAGCATCGCTCGCTTTTGTATTTCGGACAGTTCTGGTTTGCTCATACTACTATACTGTGTGTCACTCAGTGTTCCTGACTGCTTGTCGCAACGCGTATCTCGCCAAAAACTTTCTGTTGGGTGGCGCGGAGCAGGCGATCACACAACAGATGCAACACCGCAAGAAACAGCACAATGATTTCCTCACGGGAACGCCCGCCGGTGCGAAGGGCAAGCGCGCGGAATACCCGAAGGGCACGGTGAATCGCCGCGTTCAGGAGCGGCTCCGCGAGATGTCCAAACTCTGGAGGGACTTCGGGAAGGACAAGTCCGAGAAGTAGGGGGCGCGAGATTCCATGCCGGAGATTAGACAGAATCCCGCCACGAAGGAGTGGGTGATCGTCGCCACGGAGCGAGGGCTGAGGCCGAAGGATTTCGGCGCCATGTCCGAAGATCCGGGATTGCGCAACGAGTTTGAGGAGAAGTGCCCGTTTTGCCCCGGC
>CAYGZT010000030.1:0-5654 GCA_964354445.1 uncultured Candidatus Saccharibacteria bacterium | reverse complement strand
GCCCCTCTTTTTTTATGCGGCCTCTTTTCGGTTCAAGACGAGGCGGGGTACAATAGGAAAGATGTATCGAGGCATTGCAACATTTACGCTCGACGACGGGCGCTGTCCCAAATGGCTGTTTGAGCGAATGACGAAGCTCGGGCGGGCGATGATGTACGCGATTGTCGCCGAAGAGGGACCCGACGAGTTCGTACGCCGCATCGCCGATCCGGTGTGGTTTCAGTCGCTGGGGACCGTTTTGGCGTTTGACTGGAACGCTTCCGGGCTGACCACAACGCTGACCGCCGCGCTTAAAGAAGCGCTCCGCGGGCATGAGCGGGAATTGGGTATTTTCATCTGCGGAGGCAAGGGAAAAACGTCACGAAAGACCCCCGCCGAGATCGAGACGTGGGGAGAACGGCTCGCACTTCCTGAAAGCGCCACCCGCGCTTTGGCGTACAATTCCCGAATGGCCGCCAAAGTCGACAGTGCGCTTATACAAGACGGGTTCGGGATTTATCATCACAGCTTCTTTTTTACCAGGAGCGGCGCTTGGACGGTGGTGCAGCAGGGGATGAACCCGGCTGCACAAACTGCCCGCCGCTACCACTGGCACTCGGCGCGCGTTAAGGAGCTTGTTTGCGAACCTCACACCGGCATCGCAAGCCAGACGATGCTGCCGGTGGTTCTGAATTTGTCCGCTGCCGAGAGCAAACAATCGCGAGAGGTGAGCACGCAATTGGTGTCGCAATCGTTCAGGGCTCTGTTCAAAGATATTCAACTGCTTGAAAAATATTCCACGCGCCTGTCGCGAACGGTGCGTCTCAAGACCTCTGCGGGGCAGCTGACGCTACTTGACCTTGCACCGCGTGAGTTTCATAAACATCCTGTCCTTGGCGAAGATTTTTCACGCAGCACGTACCTGAAAAAGATTCTGTGGAAGCTGTGCGACGAAAAGCCGGAGAACTACGAACGGCTGCTTGCAACGCCGGGCGTGGGTTCCAAAACCGTTCGGGCGCTCGCGCTGGTGGGGGAAATCATCTGGGGTGCCGCACCGTCGTACCGCGATCCTGCCCGCTACTCGTTTGCGCACGGCGGCAAGGACGAAACGCCGTTTCCGATTGACCGGGAAACGTACGACCGGACCATCGCGCATATCAGGCGCTACGCACAGAAATTGCGTCTGAAAGCGCAGCGTTTGTAGGTTACTTCGATCGCTTTCAATTTGTCTAGGAATTCACGATCGTGAATTCCTAGACATTTTGTTATTACTCCCATTTGTTATCGTTTCCATTCACTTTCACTTCCATTTCGCTTTCGCGCAAAAGAATCGCCGGGCGCTTGGAAACGTCCGGCGGAGAACAATGGAGCGAGGCCGCGGCGATGATGGGCAACAATCGCTTTGGACAAAAGCGGAGCGACTTGCCACGGGTCATCCAGCCTGGAGGCTGTGAAGCCGCGGCCTCGCATGCTGTCGTTTAAGAATGTGGCGCAAGTGTATCTTGTCAGCCGATTCCATGTCAAGCAAACATTCGACGTAATACCGACGTGCGGGTTCGTGCGTGATATACTTACCGATGAACAATGGTATGCCGCTTGCTCATCTTAATCAAAAGTCCGAGGAAGAACTGCTGAAAACATCGGTCGGCGAGCTGGGATTGATTGTGGGCGAGTCCGACATCGCCGATGCCGCAGGGCAGCTATACAAAGAACTTGAGGCGGCGGGTATTGATTTTAAGCCCGTCGTCTATTTCAGCGACGACTGGGGATGTCCCGACGGCGTCCCTGCCATTGGTATCCCGTTCTACTTGGCGCATCGCATTCTGCGGGCGGTAGAAACCAAGAAGCGAGGGTGGATTGAATCACCGGCAGAGATTACGCAGTTGCTGCGGCATGAAGCGGGACATGCGTTCTGCTATGCGCACAAACTGCACGAACTTGCTCACTGGAAGGAAATTTTTGGCGTCTACGGCACGCCCTACGAAGATAACTTTGCGGCAGTGGTAGGAAGCGGTCACTTTGTACATCATCTGGAAGGGTGGTATGCCCAAAAGCATTCCGACGATGATTTCGCCGAAACGTTTGCGGTACTGATAACGCCGGGGTTTGACTGGCGGCGGATTTATCGGCGCACCAAAGCGTTCAAAAAACTCGCGTATGCGTCGCAGCTGGTCAGGGAATACGGCAGGCGTTCGCCCAAAGTCAGTGAAGGCGCGCTGGACGTTCCGGTTGACTCGATACACGAAACATTAAGCGAGTGGTATCGCACGACGCTTGCTTTGTCGGCAAGAGACCGCGAACGGGTGCTGCTGCTGTTTTATCAGGAATATCCGCGTCAGCGGCCTGTGCACGACGAAGTGGTTGACCAGATCAAAGAAGTGCTTGTCGGTATGGGATATGGCGTGGTGCTTTTGCCAATCAATCGCAGCATTGAGCGCATCACCAACGGCATCAGACAAGCGAAACCCGATGTGGTATTCAATCTCTGTGAGACGTTTCGCAACAACGACCGCTTTGATTTCAACGTAACCGCGCTCTTGGAACTTCTGCGCATTCCCTTCACCGGCTCGGGATCTGGAGGATTGTTTTTGAGTAACGACAAGCGGCTGACGAAGGAAATTTTTGACTTCCACGGCATCCCGTACCCTGCGTACTTTGTTCTGCCGGCTGGAAAAGAAATCGTTCTGCCCGAGGGATTAGCCTTCCCGCGTTTTGTTAAGCCGGTGCATCAGGACGCTTCCATCGGCGTGGACGAGCGGTCAGTGGTGCGCGATGCAGATGCGTTGCGCGAAAAGGCCAGTCAAATCCACCGGGAGATTAAGGATGACGCGCTGGTTGAAGAGTATATAGAAGGGAGGGAATTTTTCATATCGATCGTCGGCAACGAAATGCTCCGTCCGCTTGAGCTGGTTGAACTCGATTTTTTAAACTGGCCCTCCGATAAACCAAAAATTTACACGCATCGTGCAAAGATTGAAAAAGAATCACCCGAATACAATGCCGTATCGCTGAAAGTCGGGTCACAGGTAGCCGCAACGATGCCGCCGGAGATTATCAGGAAGATGTACGATTACGCAGTGCGGGCGTATCGGGCGTTTGGCGTACGTGACTATGCGCGTATTGATTTGCGTCTCTCGCCGGAAGGAAAGATTTACGTGCTTGAAGCGAACCTTAACTCATATCTCTCGCGTGATTCGGAAACCGTGCTGGCGGCCGAGGCGTCGGGTTTAAGTTACCGCGACCTGATCGGCCTTATCATCAGTGAAACACTCCAGCGCTTCAAAGTGCGTGCCTGATGCAGGGCGTCGCGTACATTGCCGTCGCGGCGCTATCGGGTCCAGTTCAGTACTCCCGGTCCCCAGTATAAAACCGATGCAGTGCCATCTGAGCCGTAATATCGGCTGCAGTCGCTTGACTGGAATGTCGGCGGAACGCCACCAAGAAAATTGCTGCTGCACGTGTCGATGCTGACAGGCGATGCCGTGATCGAAGCGCCGTTTACCTGGTATGACGTCCCATACGAATACATCGTTGCGGCGTAGGGGTATGCGGAGGGTGTCTGGATAAGAACCGTCTGTCGCTTAAGCGGCTGCGAGCTCAAAAGAGCCGCAAGCGCTATCAGCAGGACGATGACAAGGATTGTTCCGACGATGCGGCGCGCCCGTTCGGTTTTTCTCATGGTGGTGATGCAGTACCCTTATGATGCCGCATTCTACATAATGTGCGCATCGTGCACAAGAGAGAGGGCTGGACGGCAGTAGGCGGTGTGCTACGATAGAACATAATGGCGTATCGTCATCAGTAACAACACATACCATGTTGGAAAATGTTAAGCGTCTTCATCGTTCGCGTACGGATCGGATGGTTTTTGGCGTCTGCGGGGGGTTGGCCGACTATTTCAACGTCGATTCCACTCTGGTTCGAGTCATCTTTGTACTCTTTGCTATTATGCCCGGCGCGGGTCTTTTGGCATACATCATTCTGGCGCTTGTAGTACCGCTTGAGGCGGCAAACGGTGCGGACACAAGACCGCTTGACTTGAAGAAGAACTCCGAGGACGTTGCACGCCAGGCGCGAGGGATGGCGGAAACGATTGTGCAGGAAGCGCGCAAACACGGTCTGCGGTCATCGGGCTCTCGGAAGTTATTGGGACTCTTGATTGTCATCATCGGTCTTGCGCTGATTGCGCAGCAGTACGTTCCGCACTGGATTGCATGGAGTACGACGTGGTACGTTCTGCTGATTTTGGTGGGACTCTATTTCATCGCCAAAAAGTAGGATGCTGCACGTCCATTTCAAGAAAGCAGCACTGGGAGTTTTTGTGGCAGTGTTGGTTGTTGCAGCGGTGGGAGCATTCTTTGCTTTCGGCGGGTTGAAGTTACCGCTGTTGACGTCGAAACTGCCTTCGGGACAAACGCCAAATTCTTTTGAAGAATGCGCGGGGGCGGGATATCCGATAATGGAAAGCTACCCTCCGCGCTGCAATGTCCCGGGAGACGGGACATTCACTCAAGACATAGGAAACGAGCTCGAGAAGATGGACTTGATTGTTCTCGAACGGCCGCGTCCCAACGAAACCGTTTCAAGTCCGCTGGTCATTTCGGGGCGCGCCCGGGGGTACTGGTTTTTTGAGGCCTCATTTCCGGTTGAGTTGCTTGATGACAGCGGCGGTGTCATTGCCAGCGGCATTGTAACAGCGCAAGACGAATGGATGACTGAAGCATTTGTGCCGTTTTCGGCAACGCTCGAGTTTTCTTCACCGGTGACGGAGAAGGGAACGCTGATTCTGAAAAAAGACAACCCTTCCGGACTCCCCGAGCACGACGATCAGCTTGTGGTGCCAGTGCGATTCAGGTGAAATTTGCTATACTAAACGCGATGGGTAAAAAATCGCCGCTGAAGTTTCTATATCGCCATTCGCATGTTTCGCCCGCGCAGATTCGCGCTGCGGCATCCCGTCTTGGAAGCGAACAAAAGCGTCTTACGGCTGCCGTAAAAAACAAGACGTATCGGGGGCCGATGAGTTTCGTTCACCTTCCGTTTGACACTTCGATACAGCGCGCCGTTCGGACCGTGTACAAAGAAAAAGCGTCGGGCACTCTCAAGTACGTGTTTGTCGTGGGCATCGGCGGGTCAAGTTTGGGGGTGCGAGCCGTTGCACAAGCTATCGGAATGGGGATGCATCCCCGTCCTGGGCTGATTTTTGTGGAAGGAATCAACGACGCGACTCTGCAAAAAATCGTTCATCTGGCGCTACACGACATTGCCACTCCTTCGGAATTCATCGTCAATATCATCAGCAAGTCGGGGCGAACGGTTGAAACGGTGGTCAACGGAGAGATCCTTGTGGATATTCTGCAGCGGCGGTTTGGAAATATTTCCGACCGGATCGTCATTACCACGGATGTCGAGTCGGTATTGTGGCGCAAGGCACGAAAGCAACATCTTGCGGCGCTTTCCGTCCCACTCCCGGTTGTCGGACGCTACTCGGTTTTCTCGGCGGTGGGACTCTTCCCGCTTCTGTGTGCGGGCGTTGATATTGAGGCGTTGTGCAAAGGGGCGCGGCAGGCGGTCAAAGATGCGACGCATAGAGATCTTCATAAGAACGCTGCGGCAGTTTCGAGTATTGTATGTACACACCACTATACCCTGGGGCGGCGGACGGCGGTCATCTT
>CAYGZT010000029.1:0-17869 GCA_964354445.1 uncultured Candidatus Saccharibacteria bacterium | reverse complement strand
TCGACAAGGCCTTTTACAATGAACGGAGCAGTAATTGAGCCCGCACCTGCGCCGGTGGGGAAAAGTTTCACCGACATCTTCGGTGAATGCCTCGTGGAGCTGGCTGAAAAAGATAATCGCATCGTGGCAATCACCTCGGCTATGTGCGACGGTACCGGTCTGGCGAAGTTTCAACAAAAGTTCGAAAATAGATTTTACGATGTCGGTATCGCCGAGGGTGCTGCGGTCTGCATCGCAGCCGGCTGGAATAACGATGCATGGACAGGACCTGCCGACTTTGGGCTTTTTGAGCGGACATGGACCTCCCTCATTCGGATGGTCGGGCAGAGGAACGTGTACGGCACGCCGGGGAACCACGATGTGTGGGCGAGTGCCGATGTCTGGGTATGGGACCCCAAGCAGAAGAACTACGTTGTCTCGTACGATGAGCACGGCGACTACGCGTTCCTGCGCGACGGAATCTTCTTCCTCATGCTCAACGTCACCGCCCCCCGGGATTCGCGCGTGCCCTCGTGGGATACCGTGTGGGCAGGGAGAGTTCTTGCCTCTGACGAGGCCCAGGAAGCCGATTTCCGGATCGCGGTTTTCCATGAGCCGGGAACCACCAACCGTTCCGCCGGATGGAACAATTCTCTGATGGCGATGACCATCAGAGAGCAGTTGCATCCGCTCTTTGACAGGTACGGCGTGGAATGGGTCATCAATGGGCACATTCACACCTACCGGTCCTGGTTTGAGGGCGCGCGTCTTCACACCATTTCGGGCGGAAGCGGCGGGGGATTTCAAGGAGACACCGGCGACGTCGTTTCGGAATGGAACTTCCGGCATTTCCTTGAGGTTCGGAAAGTTTCCGACAACACAACTCCCATGCGGCTTGAAGTTACCGTCGTCGGCGTGGACGAAACCGACCCGCAAACTCCGGTTGAGTACCGGATTGATTCCTTTCGCCTCGTGTCAACTAGGCATCTCCCCGAATAAACCGTTCTTTGGCTAGCACGCGCCCCATCGTCTTGTGGGGCGCGTTTTCCTTGTTTATTTTACTCTTGAAAAAAATGCTCCTTTGTGCTATAATTCAGGAAGCATCAGGAGTTAATAACTGAACAGTCAGACATCTTGCGACTGCGAGGTGTCTGTGCAATGTAGCGAACTAACGTTGAGAAACTCTCTAGTGGAAAAATCTGGGGGTTTGGGAGGATGTCATGCGAAAGCTTGTGTTCGCTCTGGCGGTGCTGTTCGCAGCTGGGGCGATGGCCCAGAGCACGGACCCCATGGGGAATGTGTGGCAGCGTGCCAACTTCGGCAATGCCGAAGCCAACTATTGGGTCAACCAAATTGGGTTGACCCAAGACCCAGAGGTCATTCGGGATGCGGTCGACCACTATTACCTCAACTGTGCGGAGGGAACTCCGTATCGTTGGGGCGATGGTTGGTTGTCGAAGTTTGTCGCCAACCTTGTGGCTCTTCGGGGCTGGAAGTTGCGCGACAAGCTTGATGCCAATCTACAAGCTCATCTGAACGATGTTCTCACTGACGCCGTCAATGAGAACACTTTCCGACTGGATTCAACCTGTGGGTTAGATCAGTGGAACTCGTGCTCCGAGGACTTTGTATCCATGCTCGCGCTGACTGCTCGGGTCAAGAACTTTTATCCGGCTGTTGTGGAGAGGGTTGGCAAAAGCCATCTCTCGACTCTGGAGCAAAAGTACATCGACCTCGTGTCATCAACGGCCAACGGATGGTATTCCATGGTTGTTGAAATGACGCAGGACGGCGAGCATGCCGTGATGCACAACCACGGCGAGCAGTCAGCAGTTTACAGCGGTCTGCTGTTGATTTACTTCAATCAAGCCATCCGAGCTTACTCGTTGGCCGGAAATCCAGAGCCTGTGTACTATAAGCGGGACTGGGTTATTGCGACCATAGCTGACACGTTTAAGTGGCTTCAGAGCGTGTCAACCAGTGATGGCACTTCGTATCTTGTGTCGTGCATGGGGTATCAGGGAAACTTGGTATCCTGCGCCGACATCAACGTGACCAACGCCAGCCCACAAGTCGTCCCGTCGGGGAGACTCATTCGGAACCTCGTAGTTTCGGGTGTCTTGCCCGCAAGCGTGTTTGAAGAGGGGAAGTATTATTATGACCTCTTTGACACTTCCCGCACTGCCGGAAACGTGGGTAACCGTGGCCGGCAGGATGACTGGAACGTCAACAACGAAACATTCCAGATCGTCTGGGAGAATGCTCCGCGCATCATCCGTCGTCGCCTCCTGCCTCTTTCTGGGGGAGTTAAAGGCCCTACTGTTCGGCCCTGACACGTTCTACTCGCACCCTTCTGCAGCGCCCCACACGGAGCGCTGCTTTTTTGTAACAAACTGCTTTTTGTGAGTAATGGTGTATAATAATAAGAACATAGAACATTAACCCTATTACAATATTATGAAAACATCATTTAAGTTTTTACTTATATTTACAGTCGTTATCGGGAGTGGTGCACTTATTGGCACTCATCAGGTTCACGCATTGTGCCAAGGGAGTACGCCGGATGGTCATCCTACACCGCTGAAAATAGTCCATATCGGCAAAGAGTTGTCATCTGATCAAAATACACTCAGCGTTACAGTATTGGGCGTTGCAGGCATGGGTTGCAACGGTGAAACCATAACGCCCATATCAATAACTGCTTCGATTGTTGACACCTTGATTTCTAAATCACTAAGTGTAGATGATGTTGCAGCCGATTTTGATTTAAATGTTTCGTCGCTGGCGAACGGAACTTATGTATTGCGTGTACGTGTAACAGGCGGTGGCTCTCAAACTGTCAACACACCATTCACCATTGAAAGACGACCTGTACGTAGAGTATTACCATCAGGCTTCGATCCAGGTATTGCCGCTTACAGTGAATACAGAACAAAGCTGAACAGCAGCTACTCTTTTAGCGTGGCAGGTGGCCCGGCATCGACTACTGGTGATCTCTACCAAAAAATTGGCGGGGTGTGGCGATTGCAGGCAGGAGGGTGGGTTCAAACTGATGCCAGCGGGAATGCGAACAAAGGCCCATGGACCTGCGTGAGCGGCAGGACGGATGAGAATATTTATATAAAGTGGCCGGGGGCGGATGAGAATAAGACGAATGAGGCCAATCACGTTTGTGTCGGCTTACCAACGGCGAGTATTAATACGTCGCCCTCTTCGATACTTCGATTGACAGGTCCTATTACCATATCGTGGAGTTCTTCTAATAATGCTGAAGACTGCACCGGTGACATTGAAGGACTTGGCTTGGCGCTTGGTACCAGCGGCAGCATAGATGTTAATTCCGACCTCAATATCTTTTATCCACCCACTGGAGGAACCGGCGAGCCGGGTCCGATTACGGGAACACTAGACGTCACTTTTCGATGTACAAATATAAGTGGTTCTAGTGCGCAAGCTTCGGATTCTACGACAATTTTTCACGATTTAATTGTTTTCACTCCAAAGGTTAAGCCAAGTTGCTCGGCAGCTAATTCGACCGCAGTGGATATGTCACAAGCCGACGCGGATAATATCAGATTTGAGACCAGAATCGTTGGCGGCAAGGACTACTTTAATAATAAGCCTACCAAGCTTGATAACAGGACGTGGAGCGAAATCAATATGACTTTTAAAATTCTTCACACTGGCGATGTTTCAACGGGCGGTACTCCTAAAGACCCCAGAGATATTTCGGGTCAATACGCATATTGCAGTGACATAGGATCATTCGTTTTCCCGCAAGACAATAGTACGCAATACACAACGTACCCTCCGATTTATTTTACCCCGGTTTGCCCCGGTCCGCGTTGTACCAGTCCACCCCCCACTATAAATGCCAGCGCTGTGGGCGAGTGTCACCAAAACTATCCCACTCCCTCCGTCCAGAGTTATATTTCCTGGAATTCCGTTGCGGGGGCAGTCTCGTATAAGGTGTACTGGGACCAGTCAATACTCATTCCCGGTGCGACACTTATTGCTAACACAACAGCTCTCTCGTACATCCATGGGAATCTCTCGTTCAACAGTTCGTACCGCTACTACGTGGAAGCCATTAATGCGGGCGGGAATGTGATTGTCCAGAGTCCTGATGTGGTCACGACAACCCCCGCCTCCTGTGTTCTCCCTCCTCCTCCGCCACCCGGTGGAGGTGAGACGCTCACCATCACTCCTTCCCAGCAGACCATCACCCAGGGCAGCACTGGCACCTTCGATGCTCTCTATGACCCAGACGGCGGCAGTGGCGCTCGCTACGGCCAGTGGCTTGCCAATACGTTTGCAGGGTGGTCTTCTCAAAACGGCGCCATTGCCCAGTCACTGGGGAACGGCAGCTTCTCCGGAGTTGCCCCCGGCTCATCGCTGATATACGCCTGGCTTCCTAACACCGCTCCGCGGGCAAGCGCCCGTATTGCCGCTTCGGCGACGCTCAACGTTCAAAGCGTTGTAGCTCCCGACTTCACGCTTACCGCAGCCCCCCCGTTGCAGACGGTAGAAAAACCGGGCACCACCTCTTATGCGGTATCGGTTACATCTCTTAACGGGTTTGGGGGAGTCGTTGCTCTCTCGGTGCTCAATCCTCCCGCAGGCGTTACACCCTCGTTTAATCCTGCGACTGTCACTGCCGCGGGAAACTCGATTCTCACTCTCGCGGTTGCGGCAGGAGCGCTTGACGGCCGCTCCACCGTTAGTGTGGTAGGAACCAGCGGCGCGGTGCGCAGTTTTCCTGTTGATATCACTATCACCAGTCCGCCGGCAGCACTCTCATGTTCGGTGACTGCAAACCCCACATCAGGCAATGCACCACTGACGGTGACTGCGACCGCGAACGGCGCGGACGGCACTCCTCCCTATCAGTACCGCTTTGACTGGGAAAGCGACGGGACGTTTGATACCGCCTACGGCGGCAACTCGGCACAGACCATCTATAACAGCGCCGGTCTCTACAGAGTCACGACAGGAGTGCAAGATGCGACATCAGCGACCGCAACATGTACCACGCAGTCAACCGGCGACGTGACCGTGAACCCGCCCGGCCCCGCACAAGTGGATTTGAAAGCGCGCCCGCGAGGCAGCGGAGGTCCTTGGCACGATAATCTCTCGGCAGGTGCTGCAATGACCGTTCCCTACGACTACGCGTTCAACATGGCGCAGGTTGAATTGTCGTGGAGTTCGCAGAATGTCGGCTCGTGCACCGGAAGCTGGGTAGGAGAACAGGAAGTGGGAACATCCCGCGCCCAGAACAACCCCATAGTTGTTGACCTTGCGGTGCCAGCCACCGTCGGAGAGACCGCGACGCACAATCTCACCATTACCTGCAATCCCACCGATACCGTCCCGATTGAAATCATCAAAGCCTCGGCTCCCAACTGCTGGCTGACCGCATCCGACAACACCATCATCTGGGGCCAGCCGGTGACACTTACGTGGGGTTGTTCGGATCCCTCCAGCGTCAGCGACCTGAAGCTTGTTGACGGACCGGGAAAGAGCATTGTCGACCCCGCAGATCCCGACGGCGGTCAGACAAAACAGAAACCGAAGACAACCACCTCATACTTCTTAAAATGGAAGGAGGGAGTTGCCGGCGTTGACGTTGAGGTCAAAGTTGATGTGAGTGTCGGATTCCTCCCTGTGCTGCGCGAGATCATTCCGCGGTGGTGAGTAAGTGCGGAATTGCCTGAGACGGACGGGTGCTTGCGTTGTCGGTAATGGTGCGGTATAATTATACTGGCACGCAGCTTTTGGCAGTCAATACAAAACGCGGCTCACGCGAAGGGAAAGTTTTTTGTGCTGAAATGGCACAGAGTAAGGAGGCAGCCGTGAGAAACTGCACGCATTCCGTCATTACTGTTGTGGTAATCCTTGCGGTTGCCATGGTACTCGTCAACCCGGGTTGCGGGGGAGAACGTTACTCTCCCACCGAACCCAAGCCTTCTCTCTTGCCAACTCCCACCCCAACCTCAACACCCTCTTCTATCATTGTTGTTCCCGCGTCTGCTCAACCATCCGTTTCTTGGCAGTGGAGAAAAAAACCACACAACCTCGCAGCGCCTCGGGACACCCCGGGGCTTTCTGTTTTTGTATGGACAACCGGCGATTCACTTGTTTTCCGATGCAAGATCTTTTTCTGCTTCTTTGAAAACGTGCTCAAGCACCGTCTTGTCACGTGACGATATTCTCTTAAGCACAAAAGTTTCTGCCTTCTTTCGCGAGCGTTCGCGCGCAGATCGCACGCCGATTTTTAAACGCCGGAACTTCTGCGTCCCCAATACGTCGATGATTGACTGGATTCCTTTGTGTCCCGCGGAACGCTGGTCAAACGAGAATTTGCATGCCCCGACGTTCATGTCGGAATCGTCGTGAACCACGAGCAGCTGTGCGGGAGTTTTTTTGAAATATGCGAGCGCTTGCGCAACGGCAGAACCCGAATCGTTCATGAACGTGAGCGGAAGAACAAAAACGGAATTGCTCGTTGCGTCTTTTGCGTAGCAAAATGGCTTGCCGCGCGGCGTGCCGAAAGCAAGTCCCCGCTCTTTGGCATATGAGGTGACGCACATTGCCCCGATGCTGTGGTATGTGGCGCGGTAGCGCAGTCCCGGATTGCCAAGACCGACGACGAGAAAACAAGGGGGGTTTGATTTCTGCATACACCTCACTATACTATACTACTGTACTGTGAATAAGACGCCGCTGTAAGAGCGCGCGATTTATGAAACGGATTTTATTTGTCGTCTGGGAAATCGGAGAGGTGCTTTTTATCGCTTTGATTGCCGTTGCGGCGATCAAGTACTTTTTGATCCAGCCGTTTATCGTCAACGGCGCCAGCATGGAGCCAACTTTTTTTGACGGCGACTACCTTTTGGTTGATGAACTGAGCTACCGTTTTCATGAACCTGCCCGCGGCGACGTCGTTGTATTTAAAGCACCGCAAGATACTTCGCTCTATTACATCAAGCGGATTGTTGGACTTCCGGATGAGAAGATTGAGGTTGAGAACGACACGGTAAGAATCTTCAATACGCAGCATCCCCAGGGCGTTGCGTTGGATGAAAATTACATTCCTCACGGCATTCGGAGAGATTGGGCCGGGCACGTAACCGTTGTTCTTGGAGAAGGGCAGTATTTTGTACTCGGGGATAACCGTCTCAACAGCCTAGATTCGCGTTACTGGGGGCCCCTTGAGGAAGGGGACATCGTCGGCTTGGTCAAAATTCGGCTCTGGCCCGTTTCCGAGGTGCAGCTGTTCGGGAACCTCGTCGCTCCGTCGCGGTAGGTTATTAACATTCGTCATCCGATATGCCCATCGTCATTCCCTGTCCTCCGAAGAGAAAACCATTACGGCAGTCACCACCTCGCCGTATGCGGCGGCGCGTGTTTCCTTTTCAGTCGCCCAAAGGGATGCATGACATACTTCCCGCTGATTTTTTGTACATTGAACGCGTTGAACGGGCACTGGCCAAAGTGGCGCACTTCTACGGTTTTGAGCGCATTGAAACACCCGTCCTTGAAGATGTCCGGTTGTTTGAGCGTGGGACGGGCCCGACGTCGGAGATCGTAACCAAGCAGATGTATGTTGTAAAAGGCAAACGTGACACCGGCATACTTGCGCTCCGACCCGAGATGACACCAGGAGTGTTTCGGGCGTACATTCAACACGGCCTCTCTCGCCTCATGATGCCGGGTAAGTTGTACTACAACGGTCCTGCGTTCCGGCATGAGCGGCCGCAGGCGGGAAGATTCCGGCAGTTTCAACAAGTCGGCTTTGAGGTACTGGGTACCGGCGATCCCGCTTACGATGCGCAGGTTATCATGGCATCGTGGCGCCTGCTTTCCGAGCTGAAACTCAAAAACGTGACTGTTCGCGTGAACAGCATCGGCTGCGGGCTCTGCCGTCCCGTGTATGTGCGAAGACTCAAGGAGTACTATAAGAAGAAGATTTCAGGGGCGTGTCGCACCTGCCAAAAACGATTCAAAGAGAATCCCCTGCGCCTTCTGGATTGCAAAGAGCCCAAGTGCCAGCCGCTAAAGGAAGAAGCACCGGTATCACTCGATTCACTCTGCTCAACATGCAAAAACCACTTTACGGCGGTACTGGAGCTCTTGGAAGGCACGGGCGCTCCGTACCTTGTGGATCAGTTTTTGGTACGCGGCCTTGATTACTATTCGAGGACGGTGTTTGAACTGTTTGCGGAGGGTATCGACGCAGCACTGGGCGGGGGAGGACGCTACGACTACCTTTCGGAAGCGCTTTCCGGCCCTCGGATGGGAGCGGTGGGAGTAGCGCTTGGCGTGGAGCGCATTGTAGAGGCACAAAAAACCCAGAGTACCGTCGTACCGACACGATCGACTCCCGACGTCTTTGTTATTTACATGGGCGATGAGGCGAAGAAGAAATCCTTCGCGCTGATCGAGGAGTTTTACAAAGAAGGCCTTGTGGCACGCGAGTCGTTTTCCCGCGAATCTCTTAAAAGCCAGCTGCGTGCTGCGGACAAAGAGAAGACACGCTTGGCGCTTATTCTGGGGCAGCGGGAGGTTTTTGAGGAGGTTATCATTGTGCGGGATATGCGAACCGGAAACCAGGAAACCGTTTCACTTAAGAAAGTAGTCGAAACAGTCAAAAAACGGTTGCATTGATGCAGCCGCACGGACTCTCGTCACGATCATTGTGCTCTATCGTATGGACTGTCTCTTTTGTTCCATCGCCCAAAAAAAGAAGGACGCGTATGTGGTGTATGAAGACGACACGGTTGTGGCGGTGCTCGATGTACTTCCCTGCGCTGAGGGGCACTCCTTGGTATTTCCGCGCAGGCACGCCCAGACTATTCTGGATCTTGACGCCGAGTATCTGGGGAAGGTTTTTGGGGGAGTGCAGCGCGTCACCGAACTTCTTCTTCGCACTCTCAAACCCCATGGATTTACCATCGGTATCAACCATGGAAAAGCCGGCGGGCAGGCGATTGAACATCTGCACATCCATATCATTCCTCGCTTTGAGGATGACGGCGGCGGTTCAATCCACAGCGTGGTGCACCATCCGCCCACAGAGCAGCTTGAGCGCGTGTTCCAGAAAATTGTTGCAAAAGGACAGAAATAGTGTATAGTTTTCTGTAATTCATATAATTATCTCGGCGAATCGGGACGCTCTGTTTTATAGCCCGACGTTGTCGGAGACGGGACCAGCATGATTGAAATTCGTCGCAAAGAAGGAGAGTCAGTCAACGCGTTTCTGTACCGCTTCACCAGAAAGATACAGCACGCGGGCCTTATCAAAGAAGCAAAAAAGCGCCGGTTTCATTCCAGATCAGTCAACAAACATGCCCGCAGGACATCGGCTCTCTATCGTCTTGCGAAACGCAGAAACATCGAGCGACTGCGCAAATTGGGCAAGATCAAAGCCAGGTAGCCTCCGCCGCATATGCTGGTCCAACACCTGACACAGAAACTCAAAGAGGCCGTTATGGCCCGTGATGAGTTTAATGCAACGCTGGTACGCGGGCTCTTGGCGGCACTCCACAATCGTGAAATCGAACTCAGGCCCTCCGGTAAGGAGTTGAGCGAGGAGGATGCAGTGGCGGTGCTTCGCCGTGAACTGAAAAAGCGCAAAGAATCCTCGCAGCTCTACCGACAAGGAGGACGTGTTGATTTGGCTCAGAAGGAAGAAAAAGAGGCAACATTCATTGAATCGCTGGTGCCTGCGATGATGTCGCGTGATGAACTTGAGCGCGTGGTAGACGACGTCATTAAGAACACGGGCGCCTCCGGTGCCAAAGATTTTGGTCCCGTGATGAAAGAAACAATGACCCGTTGCGGTGGGCGCGCCGAGGGCAAAGAAGCAAGCGCCGTTATCAAAGAAAGACTTTCGTCATAGGTTATTTTGAGCTCGATGAATCGAGTCGTCGTAACGGGGACTCATCCCTCATGGGCGCCGAACCAAAAAGTTGTGCGGCGCGTTGCGTATGCGACGCTGCGTTTACTAAAACGCAACAGCTGTTATTTTGAGGTTGTCCTTCTTGGTTCGGACGCGATGCGCACACTCAACAAGCGCTGGCGCGGCGTTGATGCCGTCACCAACGTTCTGAGTTTCGTACACCCCCCGTCGGTAATGCTCCCGCCCGCGCGCCTGCGCTATTTGGGCGAAGTGTTCATCTGTCCTTCCTACCTTGCACGTTGCAAACAAGATCTTACACCCATGGTGGTGCACGGCGTGCTCCATTTGTGCGGTTTTGATCACCAGGGAGCTCGTGATAGAATGAAAATGGAAGAGAAGGAATCAGCTATCTTGTTGCGGTTGGGGAAAGCACAGCGCGGAAACGGTTGTTTGTAATTTCAACGCGTGCAGTCGGTTGTCCCAGTCGAAACGCGGGGCTGTGTTATACATCATTTGTTTGTCGGCACTGTCATGTTTATCACCGCTGTTGATCTTGGATCGTCACGTTTTAAGAGCATTGTTGCTGATGTTGGCAAAGATGGCTGCGTTATCGTGAAAGCCATTGCGAGAGAATCGCGCGGCGTTAAGCGCGGCGAAGTTATTTATCCCGAGGAGGCAGTCAAGAGTCTCTTTAAGATTCTTGATGACGTCAAGCGGTTTGATCGCAGATGTCTTAAGAATTTGGTGTTCTCCATCTCGGGTGTTCGCAGTCGCGTGTACATTTCCCGCGGTTCGGTTTCCATACCGCGTCCGGATCACGAGATTCTTTCCGAAGATGTCGACCGCGTCGTTAAAGAATCAATGGCGTTCAATTTGCCGGTGGGATGGCAGATTATTCACTCGTTTCCGCGCGGGTTTGTTATCGATGACATTGAAGTTGACGGTACGGCCGTTGAAGGATTGTCTGGCCGTAAACTTGCCGCCAACGTTGTACTCATTGCGGTTTTTTCGTCCGCATACAAAAATTTCGTTCGTCTCACCAATTTAGTGTTGGGGAAGAAAGGGGACATCGGCGGGAATGTTTTTTTTGCACCGCTTGCCAGCGATCGGGCGGTGTTGACCAGAAACCAGCGGGAACTGGGAGCGGTACTTGTGGATGTTGGATTTGGGACGACCAGCATCGTTGCCTATCAGGACGGCAAGATGCTCAACGCGGTCGTACTGCCGGTGGGATCCGGACTCATCACCAGTGACCTTGCCATTGGTCTCAAGTGTTCGATAGAAGCTGCGGAGAAAATCAAATGTCAGCTGGGAGCTGCGTTGTCGCGCGGTGTTTCGGTCAAGGACGTTATTGACCTTTCCGAATACGAGGAAGAGCAGACCGCGACGGTTTCACGGCGGTTTGTGGCGGAGATTATCGAAGCACGGACCCGCGAGATTTTCTCACTGGTAAAAGAGCAGGTGTCGGCCATGGACAAGTCATTGCATTTTCCGGCTGGGGTTGTGGTGACCGGCGGAGGAGCAAAACTCCCCGGCATTCTTGATATCGTGCGTCAGGAACTTCGTCTCCCTGCTCACGTGGGATTTCCTCGCATTGACGAACTGGAATTCTCCAATGCGACTGTCCAGGAAACGCTCAATGATCCGGAGATGTCCGTAGCATGCGGTCTTTTACTGCACCGCTTGGATATGCTGCGCCCCGGCGGCTTGAGCCGCAAGGAAACACGCGAGGTTTTGGAACCGTGGTACAAACGGATACTCAGGACCATTCTCGCCCTCGATTAGGCGATTTTTAGCATGCCCAAAAGAAAGAAGGTCAAGCGTCCGCGTTCCGTGAGAAGAAAGAAAATTGCTTTCAGACGCCGTCGAAGAAATGCGCCGGCGAAGAAAAGAACATCGCGCACAGCGGCGGGAAAAGCCAGGCGTACGCGGTCCGCCTTTCGGCGGGTACATCGATCGGGCCCGACGCGCATTAAGGTTATTGGAGTCGGTGGAGGAGGAGGCAACGCAGTGTCGCGAATGGTCGGATCGCTTCCGCGGGGCGTTGAGTTGATTGCCGTCAACACGGACGTGCAGGATCTTGAACATTGTCGGGTGCGCCGCAAAGTGTGCATCGGGAAGAAAACCACGCGCGGTCTTGGGGCAGGAATGAATCCGGAACTCGGGCGCCAATCCGCGGAAGAAAGTCGCAGTGACATTGAACGCGCACTTGCCGGCGCCGACATTGTTTTTCTGACGGCGGGTTTTGGCGGCGGGACCGGGAGCGGCGCCACACCGGTTATCGCGGAAATCGCAAAAGAGATGGGTATTGTCACCGTTGCGGTTGTCACCAAACCATTCACGTTTGAGGGTGCGCAGCGCGCGCGCATTGCACAAGACGCTCTTGAATCGCTTCGCGATCGTGTCGATGCATTTATCACCGTACCCAACGATAGAATTTTTTCGCTGATCAGCAAAGATACGTCGCTGCACAAAGCATTTCTTGCCATCGACGAAGTACTCAGACATGCCGTCGGAGGAATTTCGGAGATTATTCTTTCCCCCGGCATCATCAACGTGGATTTTGCCGACGTCAGAGCGATTGTTACCAACTCCGGTCCCGCGCTTATCGGTATTGGCATTGCATCGGGTAAGGAACGTGCCGCTACGGCCGCGAATGCCGCTGTCAACTCACCTCTATTGGAGTCATCGCTTGAGGGAGCACGGGGAGTACTCTTCAGTATTTGCGGCAGGAGGGATCTTAAAATGAACGAAGTGCACAATATCGCCCGCATGGTAGCGGACAACGTTGACTCGGAGGCGAAGATCATCTTCGGAACGTATCACGACAGCCGTCTTCCCAAGGGGTATATCAAAGTGACGCTCATCGCAACCGGGTTTGGAGGAGCTTTTGGACGCAACTACACTCTTTTTGGGGGTTTTGAGGCGACTGGCGGAGGTGAATCACCTATTGACAGAGCATCACGGGCGGTGTTCCAGAAAAAATCTGTGGATATCTCGGTCCGCGAAGGGACGGGTCGTGATAGAATAGAGGCATCCAACGACGGCGTGGTCGGGGAGCAGGAGTTCGAAGGAAGTTTGTGGGACACGCCGGCGTTTTTGAGAAAAAGAAAGAAACCACCGCGGTGATGGAATCGCGCGCACGCACTCAACAACGTTCAAAGCAATTTTAGTCGCGTTGTGTGTTGTTGAATGTCTACGTGCGGGTGCTGATGCCGCTGACGCTGTCCAAGCACTCCGATTGACCATCTGGAACCTTCGCGCGGCTTTTGCCGAAGCCGCTGCTGTACATGTGCGCTAGCCTCTATGACCAGAACCAAAAAACCGTTTGACTATATTCTCAAGCGCAACGGGGCTCGCGTCCCTTTTGCGACCGATAAAATCACCCACGCTGTTTTTCGGGCATCAGTCGCGGTGGGCGAGCCGAACTGGAATCGCGCCCATGCACTTACTGCTTCTGTTGTTGCACATCTTGCGAAGAAGCATGCACGGGGCACCATTCCTTCGGTTGAAGAGGTGCAGGATTTAGTTGAGCGCATACTTATCGACAACGGCCTTGCGAAAATCGCAAAGGCGTACATCCTGTACCGTCAGCACCGCTCGCAACTGAGAAAGGAGAAAGCGCAGATTCTCAACAAAGACGAGAATGACATCGATGACGTTGATAAGCGATTTGACGTCAACGCATTGCGCGTGCTGGCGGCGCGGTATCTTAAAAAAGACGAGGCCGGCATCAAGGAAACTCCCAAAGAACTGTTCACGCGCGTCGCGGTCCACGCAACACTGCCGTCGCTGCTGTATGATGCCAAGATTTTTCGCAAGAAGGGAAAGAGTCCTGAAGGATACAAACCCGAGGAATTTGAGCCTCAAAAAAACGAAGGGAAGTTTTTCATCGGACCGTATCCGCTCAACCAATTTCATCTTGAGGCACTCAAACGTGTTTTTGACCGCTTTGCGATTGCGGGTCAGATCAAAGTGCAATGGAGCAGATTTCTTAAGTTGTTAAAACAGGGTTACTTCGGGCGATATGGAGATGAGGTGCAGCGGTACTACAGCCTCATGGTGTCGCGCAAGTTCATGCCCAACACTCCGGCGATAGCCAATTTCGGCAACTTTCTGGGGATGGGAAGTGCCTGTTTTGTGCTCGGGGTTGAGGACAACATCGGTGACATTATGGACAAACTCAAAGCCGCTTCTACTATCTTTAAGTCAGGCGGCGGCGTGGGATACAACTTCTCTCACCTTCGGCCCGAGGGCGACTTCGTCAAAACCACTGGCGGCGTCGCTTCGGGCCCTTTGAGTTTCATGAGCATGTTTGACAACATGACCGATGTCATCAAGCAGGGAGGTATTCGGCGCGGGGCGAACATGGGCATCATGAATTCAAACCACCCCGATATTCTCAAGTTCATCAAGGCGAAAGAGGGGAACAAGGCGTTGCGCAACTTCAACATTTCGGTTCTGATTCTGGACGATTTTTGGAAGTATTTTGAAAAGCGGGAGCCCTATCCGCTGATCAACCCTCGCACGGGCAAAGCAGTGGCAGCGATAGATCCTCATCAGCTATTTGAGTCAGTCGCGTACCAGGCATGGGAGTCGGCTGAGCCGGGCGTGATCTTTGCCGATCACGTGAACAGGTACAATCCGTTCCTCGAACACCTGGGGCCGATTGAAACCACTAACCCTTGCGGCGAGGTGCTGCTGTATCCGTACGAATCATGCAACCTCGGCTCCGTTAACGTGTGGGCGTTTGTGGAACGTCACAATGGCGGCAAGCCGCGCGTGGACTGGAAGGGAATGGAAGAAGCGATACGAACCGCGACCAAATTCCTGGACAACGTCGTCGATATCAATCTGTATCCGCTGCCGGAGATTGAAACGATGACGCTTTCGACCAGAAAGATCGGTCTGGGGGTCATGGGGGTGGGGGATCTTCTGTACGATCTTGAGCTCCCCTACAACAGCAAGCCGGGACTGGCGTTCATGGAGCGATTGATAGAATTCGTCAACTATTACTCCAAGATTGCTTCCATTGAGCTTGCAAAGGAGCGAGGGCCCATGCCGAATCATAAACGGTCTTTCTATAAAGAAGGAAAACTTCCCTTCGCGGGTGCGTATGAGAAGAAGGGACAACATTTCGACTGGACTGCAGTTGCACATGGCGTGAAAAAATACGGCGCCCGCAACGGGTTCACAACCGTCATCGCGCCCACCGGCTCCATCTCCATGATTGCCGGCTGCTCCTCGGGCATCGAGCCTGTGTACAGTCTGGTGTTCGAGAAGAACGTAACAGTTGGGAGTTTCTACTACGTTGATCCGGTGTTTGAGGAGCGGATGCACAAAGAAGGTCTGATGGACGACGCACTCTTAAAAGACGTTTCCGCACACAGCGGGAGCGTGCAGGCGCTATCGTACATCCCTCAGCGTCTTAAAAGGGTATTTGTGACGGCTCACGATATTGTTCCCAAAGATCACATCAGGGCGCTGGCAGCGTTCCAAAAATGGACCGATTCCTCAATCTCCAAAACCAACAACTTTCCGGCTTCGGCGACCGTGGACGACGTCAAGGAAGCGTACATGCTTGCGTATAAGCTCGGGTGCAAGGACGTGACGGTGTTTCGGGACGGCTCCATCACCAATCAGGTGTTGGTGACACCGGGCGAAAAGAAGGTTGAGAAAGAGAGAAAAACCAAGGAGAAAAAAGAGAGCGAGTTTGTTCCCTTGCGCGACGAGAAGGCGAAGGGACTGGCGGTCTACAAAAAAGAATCGTCGTACACCTCGGCGATTAGCTCACTTGATCTTTCGCCTGCACCTGACGTACCGCCAAGCGAGTCGGACGATGACGCTTTTATCGACCCTTCGGGAGCGGTTAAGTGCAAACTCTGCAGCATCTAGAGAAACGTTGTGCGCCATGTCATCATTTTTAGCGTTCGTGTACGCGAGCGCAGTTTTTATAGACGGAACGTGCCGTATCGGCGAGGGTTGCATTTGCGATTTTATGTGGTAGCATCGTGGTGATGACCAAAAAGACCTCGGCGGGGCTTCTGACCATGGTAGTACTTGCGACACTCGCGGGCGCTTTTTTTGTTTATCCTGATAATCCCGTTTTGCCGCAGCTTGCCCGATTGCAGCCGTGGCGACTGGGACTTGATCTGGTGGGAGGAGCGCACTTGATCTACCGTGTTGACCTTTCGCAAATCCAAGCCGGCGATCGAGCCGATGTTGTCGCGGGCCTCCGGGACGTTATTGAACGGCGCATCGACCTTTACGGCGTCAAAGAACCGCGCGTGGCAACATCGCAGGCAGGAGGGGAATACTATCTTATCGTCGAGCTTGCCGGCACCACAAACGTCAGCGACGCCATTCGCGAGATTGGAGAAACGCCATTTCTGGAATTTAAGGAAACCGCTCAGCAGGATGGACAGACGGTGTATGTCTCCACGGAACTTAACGGCCGGTTTGTGAAGGGCGCGCAGCTCGATTTTAATCAAACCACCCTACAGCCGCAGGTTGCGATTCAGTTCAACGACGAAGGAGCAAAAATCTTTGAGGATCTGACTGCCCGCAATGTCGGCAAAGTCATCGGTGTGTTCTTGGACGGCGCTCCCATCACCGAGCCGGTGGTCAACGAGCGCATTGCCGGCGGTAATGCGGTCATCACCGGAAGCTTCTCGCAGGAAGAGGCAAAACAGCTTGTCCGCCGCTTCAACGCCGGAGCGCTTCCGGCTCCGATAGAATTGGTAAATCAGCAGACGGTGGGGGCGACGCTGGGCAAGGACTCCTTATACGCCTCCATTCGCGCCGGCGCCGTGGGAACGGCACTGGTGGTCGTGTTTATGGTACTGTACTACGGCTTTTTTGGTTTCCTGGCATCACTTGCGCTTATCGTCTATGTTGTGCTCTCTCTCTCCATCTTCAAACTCTTTATAACGATGAGTCTTGCGGGAGTGGCGGGATTTCTGCTGACCATCGGTATGGCGGTCGATGCCAATGTTCTTATTTTTGAACGGACGAAAGAAGAGCTTAAGAAAGGGATGCTCAGAACCTCGGCGGTCGCGGAGGGATTCCGGCGTGCCTGGCCCTCGATCCGGGACTCGAACATTTCGACTATTATCACCTCGTTCATTCTCTTTATGCTGACGACCAGTTTCGTGAAAGGATTGGCGCTCACATTACTTTTGGGTGTTGTGGTAAGCATGTTCACGGCAATTACGGTCACCCGGGGCTTGATGATACTGACGGTTCGCGACAAAGAACCGAATCGGTCAAAACAACCATGATCAACATCATCGGCAAAAGAACGGTTTTCTTGTCCGTTTCGGGAACGCTGATGATTGCGAGCATAGCGGCAATCGCGATTTTTGGGCTCAAGCCGGGCATTGACTTTACCGGCGGCGCTTTATGGCAATTTAAGCTTCCCGCGAACTCTACCGTCGACGCTCGGGAGGTTGAGGGATTTTTCAGAAACGATCTTGGTGTTAAAGAAATTATTGTCCAAACGGGCGCGGAGGGGATGTTTTTGATACATCTTCCAGTTACACCGGAGGATGCACACCAGCACTACAAGACATCGCTTGAACAGCGCTTCGGGTCGGTTGACGAGAATCGCTTTGAATCCGTCGGTCCCACAGTCGGGGCGCAACTGAAGTCCCGCGCAGTGCTGGCGACGCTGTTGGTACTGGTTGCCATCTCGCTCTATATTACATTGTCATTCCGCAAGGTTTCGTATCCGGTGAAATCGTGGAAATACGGCGTCGTTACCTTAGTGTCGCTGTTTCACGACGTCATTATTCCCATGGGAATGCTTGCGGTCCTGGGATATGCCAAGGGCGTTGAGATCGATACGGCGTTTGTCGTAGCGCTTCTGGTGGTAGTCGGTTTTTCGGTGCACGACACCATCGTGGTGTTTGATCGCATCAGGGAGAATCTTCTAATCCGCCGCCATACGGCTGTTTTTGAAGAGACGGTCAACGACAGCATCAACCAAAC
>CAYGZT010000028.1:0-7873 GCA_964354445.1 uncultured Candidatus Saccharibacteria bacterium | reverse complement strand
CAGTGCCCCATCGAAGGCGGTGATGGATACGATTTCACGCTCGCTGCGGGCAACACGATAGTGGGTAAAGACTTCGGCAACTGGACGAATGGGAATGTCAGCGGCATCAAGTTCAACGACTTGGATGGCGACTTCCTCGGCCCGACCGAGGGCGACGTCGAGGAACCGGGCCTACCCGGTTGGACCATTGAGTTCCGCGTATTGGGTGAAGAAAACCCGTTCACACAGGTTACAACCGAGCAGGATGGAAGCTACCAACTCATTGGAGCTCTCCAGCCCGGCGTCTCTTACGAAGTGCGCGAAGTGATGCAGGACGGATGGACGCCAACCATGCCCAACGGGCAGGGACGCTACACCATTGAACCGATGCATTCCGGCTGGAATATCCGGTACATGGACTTCGGAAACCGAGTGACCTTCATTGACCCCCCTGTGGCAGACCCGGGTTCCGGTACTTTCCAAGACCCCGTTGATGTGACGCTTAGCGCGAACGCTCCCATCATCCGCTACACCATCGGCGACAGCACCAATGAGGCGCCGACGTGCGATACTGGAAATCTGTATACCGACCCAATCCACGTCACGCAGGATGCCAACCTCAAAGCGATCGCATGTAATCAAGGGGGGTATGGTTCAAGCATAATCTCCCACAACTACGTTATTGGATGGCCCAGAAGCACGGGCGGATCATGGTTCCCCGAAGTACTCGGTGAATCCACGACAACCGAAGAAGAAGGTGGAGGAGCGCAGGGTGAAATAGTGACATCAAACGTCACTTCAACTCCGCCCGAAGAGGAAGGAACAGGAGAAGTTCTGGGAACGCAGACCTGCACCGAAGAGTATCTGACCGATTACCTCTGGTACGGAAAATCCAATGACGCGACGCAGGTTGAGAAACTGCAATCGTTTATGAACGAACATATGCAGTCGGGACTTCCGGTGACAGGATTCTTCGGAAACCTGACACGCGGAGCGGTGCGAGGATTCCAGCTTAAGTATTCAAATGAAGTGCTCCAGCCCTGGATAGATATTTTCGGAGGCACCTTCGAAGACACCGCGACCGGCAACGTCTACAAGACCACCAAGTGGAAGATAAACATGCTTAAGTGTCCCGCTCTGAACCTGACACTGCCGCTGCTTCCCTAAAAAAACACGGGCGCGGCCCTAAAGATACGGGCGCGGCCATAGGCCGACACATCAAAACTCCCCCTCGCGGGGGAGTTTTGATTTTACGATCCGTTATACTTTTTCGCTTACCGAGTCACGGCGATGGGTTCACCCAGTTCCGCTCCCGTCGCGTTTATTGTGACACGGCCGGTGGTCGCGTCACGCAAGATTGTGTACCCGGAGTTAGTCGACGTTCCGTTGACCGGGTCGAGCGGCATGATGGAAACGTAGATGGGAACGATGCAAGGTTCGATGTTGTAGTTGAGGGCGCCGCTTCCCAACGCAGTCGTACTGGTCGGGATGACACCCGCGACGCAATCTTTCTCAAACACTCCTTTGTTGTCCGCCATGCGCTGACCTACCGCGTTCAAGATTGTATTGACGTTGCTCCAGCGCTGGGTATTACGAGCCTGCGCAAACTGACGAGCAGGGTTCAATGCTACAATGACCACTCCCGCCAGAATAGCAATGATGCCGATAACCACCAGTAACTCAATGAGTGTAAAACCTTTTTGTTTCGACATTGTAGTGGCGATATCCACTAATGGAATCGACCTTTGAACCGTTTTTTGATGCAATCCGCAGCGTGCTCTCTTCACGAAAACACCGCGAATACACTTTCACACAGTATACCATGTCTACAAGACACACGGTAGGGAAGGTGTGGATTACCCCGCACTGAGCCTGGCGCGATTTTTCGTCATATCACCACGGTTGTTCAGCAGAAATCACACTCGCATCTGGTGTTTATATATAGAAACAGTGCGCTGGAAAAAGCGCATAGCGCTTTCAGTGCCGATATAGAATTTACTGCATTTCATCCCACGAAATCATCTCGTAGGTGTCGGAGGTGAGCGGAAAACTGGGCGGCGGCCCGTAGAGAAGATGCGAGTCGTAGATGAGATCCCTGAGCTGGTATCCCGTACCGTCGGTATAGGCAAAGCCGTAGCGCTGATTTGAGGCAATCATGCCGTAGGTGGTGATTTGGGTCTTGACGTGATGCGGTGAGCACCTATTGGAAAAGCGCGTAGGTTGGGGGTAGTAGTAGCGGCCTACCCGACCATTCTGTGCAATCAGGGCTGCATCAACGCGCAAGGTGCTGGAACTGACCAACCCGATATTGATGTTTTTTTGCGCAATCAGGCCGATGACGTCCTGGCCGTCGTAGTTGGTGTAGAGAAGGTCCTCATTAACCGTGATGCTGCTGCGGGTCGCGGGCGCATCGGGAAAACGGGCGGAGGCAACGGTCACACGCGCCGAGTTGATAGTTCCTTTAACCCAAATGTTGTCTTCGATGAAGATAAGTCCGTTAGCAGGTATCGGATAGGTTCCCCGCAGTGTCTTGGTATTGATGCTCCACGTCCCCCACCCGTCCTGACTCTGCGAATTATAACAGCCGGAGGGCGGCGTGGTGGTTGAGTTGACGCGAAAGAGGTCAAACGTATCGTTGGTCTTGAACACCACTTCGTACCCCTGCGCGCCGCTGGAGGATGCATAAAATCCGTTCGCTATTGCACTGCCCCTGATCTGAGAAAGATCCTGCGTGACACCGGCGAAATCAAGCGCGGGAACCGACAGTTGCCTTCCCACCAAAAACACATCGGAACGCGTCGGAACCGGAGAAGTCGGAGGCGCTTCCTGCGGGCGGAATGAGTCGTTGATGCCCGAACCAGGCGGCGGGTTGACGTGCGTGTGTACGCCAAACTCCACCGCGCCCGTATGGTCGGGGTCGTCATACGAGGGCAAGGCGCTGGTGACGATATTGTGTGCGACGCCGTCCATGCGCACGCCGCCGTTCGAGTGCACCGGCCCGAAGATCTCCGTCCCCTGTCCGAACCGCACATTTTCGTGAACGGCCGCCGCGTATTTTGCAAACGACGGTACACCCAGCCGCACCGTGATGATTTTTTTGATCAAAACATCGCTCAAGACCCTGCCGGTGGATTTTACGGTGACGACGGTAGAACCGGACGGCGGGGGCGTTATCTCGAGCAAAAACTGACCGATTTGTACGCCGTTCTTGTCGTAATACGGATGCGCATAGGGACCCGGCGTTGAGCTTCCGTTGCCATCCCAATAGTCCTGTGAGGCATGTGCAAGGTGCCAACGGTAGTACTCAATCCCCGCTTCCGCGACCGTAAACGCAGTGGCTTTGTCAGAAGCGCGGATAACCGAGCGCACCAGGGCATCAGCCCACACCACAAACCCCGACAAAAAGATGATTGCAATGCCTCCGAACACAACCAGCTGCAGCGTCATTATGCCTCGCTGGCGCAAAGATGCGATGTGTTTGATACGATGTGCGGCGTTTGTGCAAGTCATAATACGGATGCGTCGATTAGAAATTGGTGCGAAGATTGCGGGGAGTTAAAAACAATTCCGCGCTCATCTGCGCTCCTCCCTCGGTCGTACGCGCCCTGACAATCATTTCAACAAGCCGGACGCTATTGATAGTGACGGGGAATGCCAGCGGACTCTGGGTGCCATTGAATGATTCGTCGTAGTACAAAAATGTCGAAGAGGCGGTGAGAACCAAGTTATGAATAAACGCGCGAGTTGTTTCGCTGGCCGGATTGTAGACAGGAGGACTTCCAGTTGGTTTGACAATCCCGCGCCACAGAGTTGTTGAACTGACGAAGTATCGCACTCGTTCTACAACACCGTCGCCTTCGATATCGCTAAAAAAGGTCAACGTGCTGCTGGCAGCCGTTTCGATGGCGTAACTTCCAGCAGCCGACCGCGTCATTGAGCGCACTTCGGGGATGATGGTCTGCAGCGTCTGATTAATCTCCTGTTGGGACTCAAAACTTCCCTGGAAGAAGGAGCTGAAGTCAAAAACGTCGTGCGCCAAAAGACCGATAACCAGCAGGATACCGACCATAATCGCAACAGCTATAATAACCTCCATCAATGTCAACCCATTTTGGTTGGCTATACGACGATGTATCATAAATGTTTCGTTTTCTTCCCGCGCATTAACACAACCGCCAATGCCAGAAGCAGCAGCCCGCCGCCGATAATGGCGGTGCCGTACCGGTTAAAGAACGATGGGTTCAGCGCAGGAACCCTGATGATCATGACCTCTCCAACCTTGCGATACACGCCGTTTTCCGACGCATAGACAACTGCGTAGTATTCACCGGGTGCAAGACCTTCGATGGTTATTGCCCGCTGGCCCCCGGCTGTCAGCAGGCGCCGTGCAAGTTCGTACTCGCTTGAAAAGATGTCGATGCGATAGCCGTCAGCCGGTTCTCCTTCCGGCAAAGAAGACCACGACAGCATGACATTCCCGTTTCCGCCGACCGATACACTGACGCTACCGGACGGCGCGGGAGGTTGAGCGGCGGGCGGCTGGGACAGGAGAGGTTGCGTCGCCGGCGGCTGCGGTGCCGGAGGAAGTGGCGGCTGCGGCGGCGGAGGTGTCTGAGGCGGCGGCTGAGACGGCGCGGACAAAAGTGTTGAAAAAGAAATCTGCTGACGCGAAACCAGGCCTCCCGGATCTGCAGAAGCCACAACCGCGAAATAGGTTGTTCCCGCCGAAAGTGCCGCACCGGTTGCAAGTGTATGTTCAAGTTCAAAGGTGCCGTCATGTACAACCGTGACAATATTGATGCCTGCCGCATCACGGCTTATCAGAAGATCGGACGTTGCCGCTTTATCGGTTGTCCACACAAACGTTGCCGATGTTTGACTCAGCGCCACAATCCTGACATTTGACAGCTGCAGCGGCACCGACGGTAACGGAGATTGAGGGAGCAGAGGAGGAGGAAGAGCAGGGGCAGATTCCGCTTCGGTAATAAAATCACCCTCGGCAACGGCATCGTTGTTCCAGCTGTCTCTAACCGTCAACACAAAGTGATAAGAAGTTCCCGCCGCAATCGGTACGTCAGTCGAACATAGAGCAATACCTTCGTTGCAGAACATATAGGAATCCGCATACTCCCGCGCGACGTGCGTCCCCTGTGCCGATGTCACCGACAACTTCCAGTCCGCGGGCTCGTTAACGTTAAACGAAACGCGAGCGGTCTGGATATCGATGATTGTCGTCATCACGTTGGTGATAACCGGATCGATTTGGTCATTGTCCTCGTAGAGCGCAATCTTGAAGTAGTAGTGCTGTTCAACGGTCCCCAGCCGCGCCGCTTCCAGAATGTTTTCAGCCGGCAGATAGACGGCATTATGCTGCAAGAGCTGGATCTGATCCGCATAGTACACCTTCAGCTGCGGCATCGAACTGACTATGCGAATTTTGTAGAGAGCATCGCTTTCCACGGCTATCGGCACGGGAAAATCCACATGCAACATCGTGCCGCCCCACCGCCGGGCAATGGTGGGAACGGTAACCGTTTTTGAGGCAAGCAGAGTATCGTTTTCGTCGCGCAACCCGAATGACGCTTCGCCGGCAGCACCGAGGTTCTCGACCCACACGTCAAAGCCGCTGACAATATCGTTGTAGGGACGAAACGGCTGGCTGGGAATTTCAACGCCGACAATTCCAAGACCCCGCGATATATCGGGAGCGAATTCAAAAAACTTAACGCCCGCTGCAGAAGCGGCAGGAACGCTTGCGTACGCCGCGAGTGCCGCCGCACACGCACACCAAACGACGATTGTGTTACTGTGAAAGCATCGCGCCATATTCTTTCCAATTACCGTCAATGACCAACGACGTGTCCTGATATGTTTGATAGCCGCTGCGCTGAACCGTAATGGTGTAGGTGCCGGCACCAAGACCGTCGAAGTACGCCTGCCCTGAAGGAATACACGAAGAGGAAAATGAAAGAGTTACGTCTTCAACGACCGGCGTTGCAGTTTCACTTGCGGTGGAAAAAAAGACTTTATAGCGAAGATAACGGTTGTTGCTCTGGCTCTGGTGCAACGTGCCTCCCCCGGCCGTAAAATAACTGCCCGCCGTGCCGTCGGGGCCTACGTAATTCCACGTCACATAATCATTGTTGGTCGCAATCTGAACGCGAACGCTGTCCTGGCCCGTTTGAGGAGGCTGCTGGGCCGGTTGCCAGCTGATGTCAAAAAGCGAAGTACTTTGCGTCCCAAAATCGATGGTAGCCGACTCCAGCCACTCTTGGGTGGTAGTTGAATACACTCCCCCACTCTCTTTGAGCGCGAGGCGTCCAGTGGGATTTTCAGTTTCAACACCGCCGCTTTGCGCGCTGAAACGGTTTTGCGACCAGTCCGTCTCGGTAAGAGAGCGACGTTTGGCAACAAGCGTCCGGTCGTAACCGGTTTTTTGGAGCTCTACGGTCGCATCGTCAAGCAACTGACCGGAGGATGCGTCGGAAATGACCACAAGCAGCGCCGAGGGGTTTTGAGGTGCCATCGTCCACGTCGCGCTTACCGCAGTGTTGGGATCGACTTTCAGCGGCATCAGCTTCGTCGTGCCGGAAAGCGCATACTGGGAGTCCGTGTTGGTAATGGTATAGGTGTCCCATTCCACGTTTGAAAAAACTTTCGTCCCGTTTGCGTCAGTTGCGCTGGTCGTTGAAAGCTTGAGAACGTCAGGCAGGGCGCCGATGAGTTTTTGACCCTCCATAAGAAAGTCAACGCCGGTAACGGCTGCGCAAAAGTTGTCAATCGTCTGGAGAGTGACGGTGCTGACCTTGTCAATCTCGAAACTGATACCGGTCACCTGCTGCGATGCAACGGTGGCATGCGGCTTGGCAGGGTTGGGATTTTCGGGATCGCCGATGGGATACGTTTTCTCGGTTGAGTAGCCGCTCTTGGTCACCGTGATACGGTAGGCGGCGGTACTGGTAGGTATATCAATCAACTGCAGCATGCCGCTGATGTTGGTGGTATCGTCGAGAGTGAGGGGCGGGGTGATGCCTGCGTTGGTCACGTGAACATTCGCGCCGCTAATGGGCTGGCCGTAGGAATCAAAAACATTAATGAACAGCGACCCATTATTGGTCGCGGTTTCGAGGTTTTTGGGCGCAACGGTGGTGGTCATTGTAATAGTCGGAAAGCCCGAGCAAGAAGAGCACTCGGCTGACAGCTCAACCATTTTGTAGTCTGCCGGCGCGGTGTCGTTGGGCTGACCTCCCGCAACGCCGTCAAAAGGATCATCAATGTTACGCACGGTGGTCCTGAGCACGAACACCGTCCCCAATACGTCAACGGTTTTATAGGGCATAAGCTCCCCCACGGGATAACCGCCCACTAACCCGACATCCTCGTAGGGCATCGTGCGGACGACTTCAATCTCGTTTTCAAGAAGCGACACGGCATCCGTACGCCACTGATTGCGGATGATAACATCCACCAGGTTCGAGTACGCAAGATAGATGGAGGAGGCAATAATCGAAAAAATGCCGACGGCGACGACAACTTCAATGAGGGTGAACCCCGCACCGAGTCCGGCACGGTTTTTCACTATATCTTCACGATTGTTCAGCAACGGTTCCATTAATATAGAAGAAACCCACTACTAAGACCTCGCGTCGGAAAAAGCGCCCTGCGCTTCAGTGCCGGACCCGCCTGCCAAGGTCTTGTTCGGCGGGGCAGGTCTGGTGACGGGGTGAAGCCGGAAGCGATACCGACGTCAACGTACCTTAAGTCCCTTGGTAACCTCATAGATCGGCGTCATGATGGACAACGCAATAAATCCCACCACCAGTCCCATAAGAATCATCATAAGCGGTTCCAACACCGTTGAGAGGTCTTTAGTCACTTCATTAAGGTTGTCTTC
>CAYGZT010000027.1:0-21474 GCA_964354445.1 uncultured Candidatus Saccharibacteria bacterium | reverse complement strand
CCTGCCGCGGCACGGATTCACGGAAACTATGTTGCTCCACCTCTCGAATTGCTCAAGTCATCATCCGAAAAACCGAGCGCCGGAGATTTGCGCGCCAACGCAAACATCATCAGACGCACGCTGGAGGGCTTCGGCATCCCCGTTGAGATGGGAGAGATTAATATCGGTCCCAAAGTCACCCGCTACACGCTGCGGCCCGCCGAAGGAGTAAAACTTTCGCGCATCACCGCACTCAATCAGGACCTTGCGCTGGCACTGTCCGCCCACCCGATTCGCATCGAAGCACCGATCCCCGGAAAGCCGTACGTGGGCATCGAGGTACCCAACAAGAGCGCGGCACTGGTGCGTCTGGGGAATTTGATTACCTATCCTGATTTCGCGCAGTCGGGACCGCTCGGATTTGTGCTGGGGCGGGATGTGACCGGCGAGCCGATTTTCGCAAACCTCGACAAAATGCCTCATCTTCTGATCGCAGGCGCTACCGGGTCGGGAAAATCCATTACCCTGCACTCCATTCTCATCTCGCTGCTGTACAAGAATTCTCCCCAGACGCTGCGCCTGATTCTCATTGACCCCAAGCGCGTGGAGCTTTCGGCGTATAACAGCATCCCTCACATTATCGGTCCGGTTATCACCCAAGGGAAAAAGGCGCTGTCGGTATTTCGCTGGGCAATTTCCGAAATGGAGCGGCGTTATGAGCTCCTCCTAAAAGCCGGCGCGCGCGACGTCCAGAGTTACAACAAGAAAAACGCCGCTGCCATACTGCCTTTCATTATCATTATCGTCGACGAGATGGCCGATTTGATGACTGCGTTCGGGCGTGATGTTGAAAACGCCGTGGTGCGACTTGCACAAATGGCTCGCGCCACCGGTATTCATCTGATTCTCTCCACCCAGCGACCCTCGGTCGAGGTTATCACGGGACTTATTAAGGCGAATATCACCGCGCGCATTGCTCTGCAGGTGGCAAGTCAGGTTGACTCGCGTACTATTTTGGACAACGCCGGCGCCGAGAAACTTCTGGGCGGCGGGGATTTTCTGTTCGTTTCCGCCGAACTTTCGAAACCCAAGCGCATCCAGGGATGCTATGTGTCCGAAGAAGAAATCAAAAACGTTGCCGACTTTATCCGCGATCACAACAAAGATCTTGCGATTGAATACGCCGATGATTATTCAATTCCCAACGGCGAAGGCGCCGCCGGCATCGATGAAGGCGAGAGACGTAATGTCTTTTCCGATTTTGAGAGCGATGAGGATGACGAACTGCTCGACGAAGCCATTGAAGTTGTCAGACAGGCACAGAAAGCGTCGGCGTCGCTTCTGCAACGACGTCTGAAAATCGGTTACGCGCGCGCCGCGCGTCTTTTGGACTTGATGGAGGAGCGAGGAATTGTAGGCCCCGGTGAAGGCGCAAAGCCGCGCGACGTGTACATCTCACGCCAAGGAGAATAGAATAGACACGTAACGCACACCGTGTGACCGAGACAATTATTACAGAAGCAAAGAGTTTTCGAGACTTTGTTGTTGAAGGAATGAGGACCCGCGGGCTGACCCCCAACCAGCTGATTGAAGTGACCGACATTGCTCCCTCTTACGTCCGCGCGATTTTGGATGAACAGTACGAACTGCTGCCGGCAGCACCGTATGTGCGGGGGTACGTCAAAAAACTTGCCGACGCGCTCCGGCTTGATTTCGAAACGCTGTGGGAGCAGTACCAGCGGGAAGCAGATATCAAGCAGGCGGGACAAACCGATCGTCTTCCCACAAACCGGTTTGCACTTCCCTCGTTCAGCAAGCGGCGACTGCTGCTGACGCTTGTGGTGATTATTGCGCTTGCAATCGCCATTCCCCGTGTTGCGGACTTTTTGGGAGCGCCCGTTATTGAGGTGCGCTCGCCTTCAGCGAACAATATAACGACCACATTGGACCGCATCACACTCGAAGGGTGGGTGGAAAACCTAGAGGATAAAGTGCTCATCAACGACCAGGAGATTACGGTAGGTGCGGATGGTATATTCAGAATCGAAGTGCCGCTTGAGCGAGGTATTAACATGTTCACTTTCAGCGCGCAACGCTTCCTGGGACGAAAAAACACCGTGGAGCGAACTGTTATCTACGCCCCGCCGCTGCAACCGGAGCCCGAGAGTCAACCGCAAGACGCGGGCACACCAGAAAAATCCGATGCTATCCTGACACCCTGATTGCTTTTCATAGTCATTACACATTAAAAACGCGACTATGCCAAAAGAAAAAAAAGCCAAAGACGATGCGCAGGAGCTCTCGGACCTCATTGAGAGTCTGCAGAGCAAGTTCGGAGAGGGGTCAATTATGACGCTGGGCGAGCGGATTGGGATAAAAGTTGAAACAATTCCAACCGGCTCGTTCTCGCTTGACATAGCGCTGGGAGTGGGAGGACTTCCGAGAGGAAGGATCGCAGAAATTTTCGGACCCGAGATGTCAGGAAAAACCACGCTTGCCCTATCGGTCATCGCACAGGCACAACGAAAAGGGAACAAGTGTGCGTTCATCGACGTCGAACATGCGCTGGACCCCGAGTACGCCAAACGCATCGGCGTCAACACCAAGGAGCTTTTGATTTCACAACCCGACAGCGGCGAGGAGGCGCTGCAGATTCTCGAGAATCTGGTGCGGTCGGGGCTCATTGCAGTCGTGGTGATAGATTCGGTAGCGGCGCTCACGCCGCGCGCCGAAATCGAAGGAGAAATCGGCGACCAGCAGATCGGGCTTCAGGCACGACTGATGTCACAGGCCCTAAGAAAGCTCACCTCCGTCGCTTCCAAATCAAACACCATTATTATCTTCATCAACCAACTCAGGTCGCAGATCGGCGTGATGTGGGGAAATCCCGAAACGACTCCGGGCGGACGGGCGCTCAAGTTTTATGCGTCGGTGCGCATTGACCTCAGGCGCCTCGCACAGCTGAAAAAAGGTGAAGAGGCCATCGGCAACCGCGTACGCGCCAAAGTCGTCAAAAACAAAGTTGCGGCACCATTCCGTCTCGCAGAGTTCGATATCCTCTACGGGCAGGGTATTTCGTACGAGAGCGATGTCTTGGGTGTTGCGTTCAAAAAGGGAGTGATCACCCGCTCAGGAAACACTTACTCATTCAAAGAAGAGAAGTTGGGAGTCGGGGCCGAAGCTGCCACGGTACGCCTCAAAGAGGACAAAAAACTGCTTCAGGAGATAGAAAAGGAGGTTCTCGCGGCCGTCTAACGGCTGTCCATACGCTGCTGGATGTATGCGCGGAGCTCGCCGTACTGCTCAAAACCGGCTGCGGGAAGCACCACCGATGCATATGTTGTTGAGGAGCCGACGATAAACGGCACCGACGATGTTTTAAGAAGTTTCGTCGATGGATCGAGCACGATGTGCGCAAGCCGCGCCGTTCCCATAGTGGCGCCCGCCGCGAGCGGAATGATGCGCGAAAGATCCAAGTGCGTTGCACCCAGCGTATCGGACTCGAACGCGAATTGTTTGATAAACGACAACTTCTCCGATGAGGAGAGTGTCTTAAACTTCTCAAACGCCGCTGCAACAACTTTCTGCTGATTTTTTTCACGCCAGAAATCTCCGCCGGGATTGTAGCGATTGCGGATGAGCCAGACGGCATACTCCCCATCAAGATGCTGGGGACCCGCGTTCATGGTAAAGTTGGACACCCAGTCGACCGCCGGCTCGTCCAGTACGATGTCAACGCCGCCCAACGCGTCAACCGCTCTTTGAACCGCGGTAAGATTAACACTGATGTAGTCATCGGCCGCAACGCCGGTCATTTGGCGGATTGTGTCAAGCGCCGCGGAGATTTTCTTCTTGTAAATCGCTTCGTTGATTTTGAACTGTTCATGGCTGTCCGAAATCCATAAATCCCGAGGGATTGAAACCAAATACGCAATGTTGGTCTGCGGTTTGTAGTGAATCAGTATAATCGCGTCGGCAAGAACGCTGCTTCCAAAACCGCTTCCCGGATACCCAAACACTACAACGGAAAGCGACGAGGGGCTGACCAGGCGCTCAAAAAAACTCTTCACCCGCTCAAACCCCGCTACAATGCCGCTGTCGGGGCTTTCCCACGAGACCTGACGCGCCGGAAGATTGGGTGTTATAAAAAATGCCAGCGCCGCAATGCCGACGACTATTCCACACAGCACCAGGACAACACGCATAAGAAAAAGGATAAAAAATCAGCAATGAGTCGTTACAAATTCTGCTCTCTCGCGCCGGTTACGTGATAAAAATTCTCAAACAGGATTGCGACCAGCACCGGCCCCGTCCCGCCCGGTGTGGGTGTATACCACGAAGCGTTCTTGACACCAGAATCATCAAAGTCTCCCCGGACGATACCCTGCGCGTTCATCTCGTACCCGAAATCAATCACGCCAGCCCCTTTTTTAACCATTGCGTCTTGTATCGTCCCCAACGCGCCCGCGCCGCACACAACAAGATCTGCCCCGCCAAGCAACGACAGGTCATCTCTCTTGTCAAGCGCGACTACCCGGGGGACTTTTTGTAAAAAATAATGCGTAACGGGCTTTCCGATCAAAAACCCCTGCCCCACCACGCACACCGTTTTAAGCGATGATTCGTCCACGTTCGCGCTCTTAAGAATTTCAACAACGGCGCCGACCGCAGGAGGAAGGATAGCAGAGCGTCCGTTATAGAACGCGCCGCGCATCCGCTCTCCCAAAAGGTCTATGTCCTTTTCTGGCGGAAGAACATTGGAAACATACAGCGGATTCAAATGCTCGGGAAGCGGGAGTTGAATAATGGCGCCCCCGCACCGCTGTGCATACGCTACCTTTTTCACTTCGGCGCGCAATTCATCGTTGGTTATCTTGTTATCATAGCGATAGATGCGAAAGTCAATCCCAAGTTCTTTGGCAGTTTTCTCTTTTTGCTTCATAAAGCTCTCTGTTGCCGCATTTGGATCCACGACAAACACCGCCAGAAACCGCTTCGGCACAGAATGTTTCTTGAGTTCATCAACAATGCATTGAGCTATTTTTCTGCCGTCAATTTTCTGCATGCGCGCAAGACCACCCTTTTACTTTCGGACGAGCACTTTGTAAATTTTGCGTGCAACGCTCTTCAAGTCAGATTCCTTCATCCCCCGTGCCGTTATCCAATATGTTCCCATGCGAATTGCGGAGGGTCTTAAGGGAGATGTGTCACCCGCGATCGTATTCCGATTCGCCAAAATCCCCGTTTTCTCAAGACGCTCCTCAGCCTCTTTGCCGTCCATGCCGAGTTTTGAAACGTCAACGAGGATCATGTGGCTGTCGGTCCCTCCGCCGACGACATGAAAACCAAGCAGCGAAAGTTCTCTGACAAGTAATCTGGCATTTTTTATCACCTGCCGCGCATATGTCTCAAACGCAGGTTTTTGCACAAGCCATAAGCTATACGCAACCGCGGCAATCGCGTTGTTGTGCGGCCCTCCCTGAAGACCGGGAAATACCGCCTTATCAATCGAAGCAGCGATATCAATTCCGTTCTTTTCCGCCGTTGTCGATTTCGAATTGGAAAAAATAATCGCCGCCCGCGGTCCCAGAAGCGACTTATGCGTCGTTGTGGTTACAACATCGGCATGCCGAAACGGCGATGGATACACCCCGGCCGCAATCAGTCCTGCATAGTGCGCGATGTCGGCTACGTGATACGCGCCGACGCGATGCGCAATCAAGCCGATACGCTTGAAATCGATTTTTTTGGGATACGCGGAGGCGCCGGAAATGATGATGGCAGGTTTATGTTTTTTTGCGAGCCGCGCCAGCGCACGATAATCAATGTCATAGCTTTTGGTGACGCCGTAGTGAACGACCCGAAACAGTTTTCCCGTGAAGCTTGCTTTCGAGCCGTGCGAGAGATGCCCGCCCGAGGTCAAATTCATCGAAAGAATCGTCGCACCCGGCTTTGCAAGCGCCAGATACACCGCCATATTTGCGACTGCGCCGGAATACGCCTGCACGTTTACGCGCCAGCGCGAAGAAAGCCCGAATGCCTGACGCGCCCGCTTCTGGGCAAGAAGTTCAATCCTGTCATATATTCCACAGCCGGGGTAGTAGCGCCTGCCCGGATACCCTTCGGAGTATTTGTTGGTCAGAGCACTTCCCAGAAGTTTCAGCACGGCTGGTGGAACAATGTTTTCCGATGCAACGAGGTTCAGTGTCCGCCGCTGGCGTTTTTCCTCAGTGCGAACCAGCCGCGTCAGTTGTGCATCGCCGTAGCGCATACTCCCAGCCTACATAAAAATACGCTCCTTGGAAAGAAGCGCGGAGTGTAGCGTCATACGAAACTGTTTTTAAGACCGGTGCGGCAGTTTAAACAACCGCAGGGTGTTTTCGAGCGTACGAGCTTTTGTTTCTTCTTCACTCTCTCCTCTTACTCCGGCAAGCGCGGTAACGACTTCGGAAATGTAGAGCGGTTCGTTGCGCTGTCCGCGATGCGATGCGGGCGCGACAAACGGCGCGTCCGTTTCAACTAAAATCCGATCTGGCGGAATGAAACGGATAACTCCATCAAACTCGCGGTTAAAGGTAACAAGGCCTCCGAAGGTGAAAGAAAATCCGAGTTCTAGAAATTTCTTCGCGATTTCAACCGTTCCGGTGAAGAAGTGACAGACGCCCGCGGAGGCGCCCAAAAGGTCTTTGTGCGCCCCAAAAACGTTCAGCACCTGGTCAAACGCGTCCCGGCAGTGAATCACCAGCGGCTTTCGTACGCGGCGCGCAAGCGCAATGTGCCATGCAAAAAGCTCCCGCTGCGCCTCAAGCGCTGTGCGGTCGTCGTCGCGATACATATCAACGCCGCATTCCCCGATGCCCACCACTTTCCCATCGCCTGCCAGCCGTTCGATCTCCGCGCGCTGGGTGTCGCTTATGCCTTTCTTTGCCTCATGGGGATGAAACCCGACTGTCGCCCACACACCCTCGTACTGGCCCGCAACATCAACCGCTTTTCCCGAGAACGCCCTATCGGTGCCCACGGTAATCATTCCGATCCCCGCATCCAACGCGCGCCTGATCACCCCGTCGCGATCCGAATCAAACTCAGGAAAGTGGACGTGGGTATGCGCGTCAATGATTCTCGGGTCCATATACAGATGTTTATTCCAGCCGCGGGAAGAGCGGCGGCAGGGTTTTTACCCTTATGCTTTTCCCTTTTATGACCACGTGCGCACGGATCTTTTTTGAGGCATCCGGCAGAAACGGCTCAAGAAAAACCGCCACCGCATTGAGTACCATCAGCAGATTGTAGAGCGCTTTTTCCGTCTGCGCGTGAGTGTTCGCCTTATCCCAGGGTTTTTTCTCATTCACGTACGCGTCACCGAACGCCAGAAGGTCCCATGCCGCTGCCAGCGCGTCATTGAACCGAAATTCCTTCATCGCGTTTTCAATCGCTGTTGCGGTTGACTTGATTTTCTGCTCAGCAGCCAGTTCCATCATCGCAAAATCGTTTTGCACTTTCCCAAACTGCCCGCACAGTCCCGTTACACGTGCCGCAAAGTTTCCCAGCCCGTTGGCAAGATCGCCGTTATAGCGCTGGCGGAACCGTTCGTGTGAAAAGTCGCCGTCGCCAACCGGTGAAATCTCCCGCAAGAAGTAGTGGCGTACCGCATCCGTGCCGTACTGCTCAACCAACTCGGACGGTGCAATGACGTTGCCAAGCGATTTGGAGATTTTCTGCCCGTCAATGGTCAAAAAACCGTGCACGAAAAGTGTTTTTGGCACCGGAAGACCGGCTGACAAGAGCATCGCCGGCCAGATCGCGGCATGGAACCGCAGCACGTCTTTTCCCAGTACCTGCACGTCCGCAGGCCACCACCGTTCAAGCTCTTTCTCGTCACGCCCGTAGCCAATGGCGGAAATGTAATTGGTCAGAGCATCCGCCCACACGTACATGGTTTGGGAATCATCGCCGGGAACGGGAATTCCCCATGAGAGCTTGACGCGCGGCCGCGAAAAACTGACGTCCTCAAGCCCGCGGTTCATCAATGCCAAAATCTCGTTGGCGCGCGTCTGCGGTACTATGCACATTTCGCCCGACTCTATCTTTTTCTTGAGTGCTTTGCCGTACGCGGAGAGACGGAAGAAGTAGTTTTCTTCCTCAACGAGTTCCGGCTCCTTTTGATGGATGGGACATTTACCGTCTTCAAGCTCCTTGTCGCTTATAAACGCCTCACAGCCAGCACAGTAGAGCCCGCGATATGTCTTCTTGTACAGGTCGCCTGACTTTTCCAGCTGCCGCCAGAGTTTTATCACACCGGGATAGTGATTCTTTACGTCGGTGGTGCGGATGAAAAAATCCCACGAGAGATTGAGGATTTTTTTGAGCCCCTTGACTCGTCTGCTCATCTCGTCAACAAATCGCTTCGGGTCTTTGCCGTACTCCTGAGCCGTCCGGGCAACTTTAAGGCCGTGTTCGTCAGTTCCGGTGAGAAAAAAAACGTTCTTGCCATGCTGGCGTTGGTGGCGCGCAAGCGCATCCGCCTGTACAAATTCAAGCGCATGCCCGATATGCAAATCGGCATTCACGTACGGAAGCGTCGTCGTGATATAAAATTTATCCGCTTTCATTATTCAGAGAAAAGCGCCGCGTCTCTTCTGGCCTGCTTGCGCGTCCCCCACTCATCCACGACTTCCTGCACAACAACCGTGAACGGAACCGCAAGAATGATGCCGACAAATCCAGCAAGCTGCGAACCAGCGAGCATCGCAATGACCACCGTCACCGGATCAAGCCCGATCGCTTTGCTCATCACAAACGGAGTTAGTATATTGCTTTCGATCTGCTGGATGATGACAAACACCAGCACTACCAGCAGCGCCGCCGTCAGTGACTGCGGCAGGGTAATCAGAAACGCAACCACGCCCACCGTGATGGGACCGACGTACGGAATCAACTCCAACACGGCCGCCAGAAGCGCCAGCATGACCGCGTAGTCATTGCCCAGAATCGCAAGCCCGGCGAAGGTGAGCACTCCAACCAAAGCGCTGAGCACCAGTTGCCCCTGCAGCCATCGGGCAAGCTTCCGCTGGGTGCGCCGGTATAATTCAACCGCGAGTTTCTCGCTACTGACGGGAAAGATTGCACGGATGAACCGTTCAACGCCATCCCTGCTGATGGTAAGGTAAAATGCGAGTACCAGCGACACCAAAATGAAAAAAACATTACCCAAGAACGATGAGATAAAGCTGACAACGTCGGATCCAGCCGAAAACAGCGAATTCAAAAGCTGTGAGATATTGGTGTCGAGATTGGCGATAATATTGGGTGCGCCGATAAGCTCCATCAGCGGTGCTCGGTACTCGCTGATGTTTGCCAAAAAGTACTTGAGTTGAATCAGTGCCACCGGAATCAGTGTGTAGAGCACCAACGCCAGTATCGCCGCGCCCAGCAGAAATATTACGATCACGCTCAGGGTGCGCGGAATGCGCTTGTTTTCAAGCCACGCGACGGGTCCCTGAATCGCCGAGGAGATGACCAGCGCAACCGCAAGAATCACCAGCACCTCGCGCACATAAAACAACGCCACCACCAGAAGCAGCATTGCCACGATCCGCCACAACGATCCCCATGAAATTTCCACCGCGTGCTGTTGCATACTCCTTTGCCTTCATCCTACACCAAAACGCGCGGCGTACAAGGGCTCTTTTGTGCACCACCACTGCCCGTTCCCTCTTTCGTTACGACGCCAGAGCCGAAGAGGCGATTCTTTTCAGGCGCGCCGCGCTGACGTCCGGCCCTACCGCGGTAACGGTCAGCGCGTTGGGTTTTATAAGGCGTTGCGCGAGCCGCTGTATCGCTGCTGCGTTTACGCTGTACACCGCCCGTTCGATATCGCGAGGGGATTTGAGGCGCTCGTGCATTGCCACCTGATCGCCGTAAAAATCGGCAATTTCGTCAGGTGTTTCAAGAGACAGATAAAATCGCCCAATCATATGCTCCTTTGCACGCGACAGTTCCTCGTCGGACACCGGTTCTTTGGCCATGCGCGCAAGTTCCTCTACTGCCGCCCGCAGTGCCTCATCGGCCTTCGATATCGTTACCCCCATGCCGACGTCGAGAATCCCATGTGTTGCAAAAAGCGAAGCAGACGACCCAGCATAGTATGCCGCTCCCATCTTTTCCCTGATGCGCTGAAACAAGCGTGAACCCATTCCGCCTCCCAATACTTTAGAAAGCACACCAAGTGTAAAACGATGCGGAGAATAGAGCGAAAACGTCTTCACGCCCAGCGCCATATGAACCTGGTCAAGTTTTTTCACATGTACGGCCGCCTGCACTGTGCGCTGAGCATTGGGAACCTCGGAAATTCTTCGTGCCGTGCCGCGCGTAAGCGGCTTTAAAAGCGTTCTGATGCGACGTTCAACGTCCCTGACATCCACGTTCCCGGCGATAATAATGACCGTTGAAGCACCATTGTAGTGCGTGTGGCGGTACGCGCGCAGTTTCTCTTTGGTAACGGCGCGCACGGTCCGTCTGGTACCGGCAACTGCCCATCCGGCATGCCGATCTCCGTACATTGTCTCTTCAAGAAGCCGCTCGACGTTCCAGCGCGGATTGTCCTCATACATATTAATCTCCTCAACGATGACCCCCTTCTCTTTCTCTATCTCACGCCGGTCAAAGAGCGGGTGAAAGTACATATCGGCCAAAAGATCCAAAACATCGTTGAGGTGGCGCGACGCCACCTTTGCCCAGTAGCCAGTGACGTCGCGCGACGTGAACGCGTTGTTCACCGCTCCCAACCGTTCGAACGAAGATGCGATCGCCAGCGGCGAAGGGCGGCTGACGGTTCCCTTAAAACACATATGCTCCAGAAAGTGCGAGATGCCGCGTATGGGTCTTTGCTCATGCGATAAACCCGTGCGCACGAGAACTGTTGCGGCAGCCGACGTCGCGTCCGCAAGCGGGACGATGACGGTCGTAACGCCGTTTGAAAGCTTATGGATGTGAACCTTGTGCATAGTTCCTATGCTACGCGAAACAGAGTATGAAATCAAAAACGGCTGACTTCTGCCGGCCGTTTCCCAAACAGATTTTATGCCATTATTTCAACTTCTCTCGCAGAAGCGTTGCGGCTTCTTTGACCAAAACTCTTTCCTGTTTTGTCGTGTTTCGGTCACGAATAGTTATCGTGCCGTCCTCAAGCGTCTTGAAATCAACCGTGAAACAGAACGGCGTCCCGATTTCATCCTGGGCATAGTAGCGCTTGCCGATATTCCCGCGGTCGTCCCATGCAATAGGACCGACGCCCGCTTTTTTTAAGTCCTCGTACAGCGCGCGAGCTTCTTTGACAAGCTCCGGTTTGTTCGCAAGCAGTGGAAACACTGCAGCTTTATAGGGTGCGATTGGCGGGGGAAAATCGAGATACACACGGTCTTTATCTTCCCGATAGGCGGATACCAGCACTGCGAGCGCGGTGCGCTCAACGCCAAGGGATGGTTCTATCACATGCGGGATAAACCGCTTTTTGGTTTCCGGGTCAAAATATTCAAGATTCACACCGCTTTCTTTCTGATGAGCCTTTAGGTCAAAATCGGTGCGATACGCAAGCCCCCAGAGCTCTTTCCGGCCGAAAGTAAAATCAAACTCAACGTCTACGGTGCGCTGGGAGTAGTGAGCAAGTTCGTCTTTGGGAATGTCGCGGTCGTGGACATGTTTTTTGTCAACGCCGATGTTGTCCAGCCAGTTGTTGGTTTCTTTGAGCCATCTTTCAAAATGCTTTTTCCAATCGTCATCGGGGTTGATGAAGTATTCTATTTCCATCTGCTCAAACTCGCGGGTGCGGAAAATGAAATTTCCGGGCGTGATTTCGTTTCGGAACGCCTTGCCGATTTGAGCGATGCCGAAGGGAAGTTTAGGTGCTATCGTATCAACGATGTTTTTGAAGTTCGTAAAGATTCCCTGGGCGGTTTCGGGCCTTAAATAAACTGTGTTGGCTGATTCTTCAACTGAGCCAATAAAGGTCTTGAACATTAAATTGAACCGTCTTGGTTTAGTTCCCATTACAAAATTTTTCTCCCCGCATGACTTACAACTCCAGAATACATCGGAAAGAAAGGTCTGAGAGTAATCTTTAGGCGCTTCGTATGGGTCTTTTTTCCAAGCAAGTTGGAACTCATCTAACTGCTCCATATCATCACGCTTTCCTAGTTGAGCTGAAAGCATATCAAGTTTAACGTCGGCGGCTTTTATTCTAGCGTGGCACTCGTTGTTTTTGCACTCCACCAAAGGGTCGTTGAACCCCTTCTCGTGCCCCGACGCCTGCCAGACGCGGCGGTTCATAATAATCGCCGCATCCAGTCCGTACATGTCATCGCGCCCGTGAACAAACGTTTTCCACCACGACTGCTTGATGTTGTTTTTCAGTTCCGTCCCCAGCGGCCCAAAGTCCCACGTGTTGGCCAGCCCTCCGTAGATATCGGAGCCCGGGTAGATGAAACCCCGCCGTTTGGCAAGAGCGGTGATTTTGTCCATGAGGCCGTCTTGTATGTTTTTCTGCTCCATATCGTTAGGGTTGAACCTTATCAAACTTGTCGGGAAGGAACGCGTCGGAAAGGTTCGACGAGGTGAGGCCGCGCGCGGTGCTTGTTGTCGTAAGACCCGAGAATGTGTCGATTCCCGAAACAGTCGTGTTTTGCACCAGCACGAAATTGCTGCTGATTTCATTGACCGAAGGAGTGTGTTCAACCTGAAATATCAGCTGCGGTCCTGCGGTCAGCACGCCGCGTCCCGCCTGCAGCGTTTTTATGTCCCACACCACTTCCTGCGTGCGCTCGTTGTAGACAGGGACATCCGAAACATTTGCGGTAACCTTGCCGGTCCAGCGAACGCCAGGTCCCAGGAATGCCCGCGCCTGTATAGCGGTAAAGTCGGCTCCCAGCGCCGCCAGATCCCAGTGCACCGTATATTGAACGGTCTGCCCCACGCGAGGAGGAAGCTGTCCCTGGTTGGCAATATCCGCTGACGGTTCCAGGAAGTACGCTTTTTCGGAAAACTTGAGCGTGCCGGCTACTTTATATTCAACCTCTGCGACGCCGACCGTTTGAGCAGCCGTTACCGCATGCGGCACTGTCGGAGAACTGATCTCGGCCCGCAGTTTGAGCGTGAAATTCTTGTCCGACAGCGCCCGCACCGGATACTCTTTTGCCACCGGCACCGTAAAACCGATGGTGCCCGACTGCCCGACATCCAGCGCTTTGAGTACGGCTTCGCTTGCGGCAGTCCAGGTGATGCTGTGCTCGCGGTCATTGAAGTATCCAGTTGAGCGAATGCGCCCGAAGTCAAACATTGAACCCTTCAAGTACGCCTTTATCACCACATCCGACACGGCCGTGCCGGCGTTGTTGACAAACGACAGTTGCCAGTCAAGCAATTGGTCTGGTTGTACCGCTTCGTGCGAGCCCCGCAGAGCAATCGCAATCGAAAGCGGCGAGGGAGTGATGGTTACCGACGCTGTGGCGCTGGTGATGTCATAGTACCGATCCCCCAGTTTTATCTGCGCCTTAGCTCCGAGCTCAAAAAACGTCCGCTCCGTTCCCACGACAGAGCCGGAAAAGATGGCAACGTACTCGCTGCCAGGTTCAAACTCGGGTATCGCCAGTGCCATTGCTTCAAGTTTGGGGTCCGCGTTGCCCAATACAAAAATCGGCGGCACGGAGAACTGCATGCGGACATCGCGTATCGTTGTGTCCCCGACGTTCTGATACCGAAGATGAACTTCAAAATCCTCGCCGTTGAGCACATTCGAGGGAGCCGAAAAATCAAACTTGATGACGGGGTCTTTTGCCAATACTGACGCTTCGGCGTTTTTTTCAAACCTGCTTGAGAACTGCGACGCTTCATAACTGTACGAGGCGCGCGCCTCAAGCTGATAGGTGAGAGGAGTTTTACCTATCACCACCAGCGTGGCCTCGTGTTTGATAATCTCTCCAGGCGCGATCGCCGGTTCTTCAAACGCAACAACGCGTTTATCTGGAGCATTAACATCAATCACGCCGTCGGGAAGCGTGATGGACATCACCGGTTCTTCCAGGGCTCGACGCGACGTGTTCTCAAACATTATTGCAACCGAAAAAGGAACTCCCGCCAGCACCTCGCCGGGAGCATCAAGCACAACATCGATATCTCTGGTGGTCAGAAATTGATAGACGTAGAACGCCGCAAACCCGATCGATGCTGTCAGCACGACAATCAGTGTTATCATCACCGGTTTCGTGTACTTGCCGAGCTTCCCGAACAGCACATGACCCGTACGTTCCTGCTCGCGGTCTGCCTGTTTCTCCCAGGGGCCCTGCGGCGCAGTTGTGGCATCGCTTTCCTGTGGCGGTTTCGGGATGTTCGTCTGCCCCCGCTGCGTGCGTTCCTTCTGGCCGTATAGTTCCCGCTCTAAATCACGAAGTGACATGAGATAAAGAAGATGTCGGTTATCAATCGCTTTACTTTATATGTATACTATCCCATTCCCGCCCGCCTTTGAAGCGCAGCGCCCGCATACAAATGCCTGCTCACGGATAACAAATGCCGCCGGAGGAGCGCCTGAGCACCTGGTACAGCGGGCATGGTCCGGCGCAAATCCAAACAGAGTCAGAAGACAGCGCGTGATCTGATTCGGCTTATGATGCTTCTTAAATACCTCCACCAGAAAATGCCATACGCGCCGGTCCGTTTGAAACTGAGGTGCCAACGCGTCAACAAGTGCAAGTGCCGGTAAAAGATCATGCCGCCGATGAACTTCGGAGTTGCCCGTCGCATCATCGACGATGCCGTCGGCAACCGTAAAACCGTTTGCCGGACCTGCCCGCTGCACTAATCGTACCTTCACAAACGACAAGGGTTGCAGATGCCCGGAGAGTTTGGACGTGATTTTTCGGATGCTGGTTGCTCGCGCGACGACTTTACCGAAGTCCTCGGTGAAAAGCGAAACGGCGCCGTCAACGTCGCCCATGTCTTTGCGATCAAGAACCACCGCCCGAGAAAAAAGCTCCCGCATAATGCATCTATCATATCCCAACTTCCCCTCGCGGTCATCCTGAACAGTCGTCGGGTTGCCGGCATTTCCTTTTTCCACACCCTCCTTGACTTTGGTTTTGGGCCAAGTATAATGAGCTAGAATCCTGACATGTGCGGGATTTTTGCTTGAAAAGCCGCTTTTGCAGCTTTTTCACGTCTCTATAAAGCCCTTTTAGGGCACATGGAGATTTCCTGAGGTGGATGGTTTTGCCGATTACAACTAACCGCAGTATATGGGCAAACGAACTATTGCCGCATTCGTACTTGGTTTTGCTACTTTGACGTCTACCATCGGAGGGCTTGCCGGCCCCGCAATGGTTGTCTCGCATGAGGGACTTGCCGCACTCAAAAGCCTAGTCACTCGCGCACAGGAAATTCCAGTCTCATACGCGTCAGCCGCTCCTCTCATTCATCTTGTCGGATCGGACTCGTTCAGAGAGCGCGTGGTTATCTTCAGACCACAACTTCAAAGAGAGGCGACACACCAGTTCACGGTATGGGCAACCGGATACTCCAGCGACCTCCACCAAACCGATGAGACGCCGTTTGTCACTGCATCAGGTTCATCAGTCCACGACGGGATAGCAGCAGCTAACTTCCTTCCGCTGGGAACCGAGTTCCGGCTTCCCGAGAAGTTTGGCAGCAAGATTTTCGTGGTTGAAGATCGTATGAATGAACGGTTTGATGACCAGCAGATCGTCGACCTCTGGTTTGAAACCAGAGGTCAGGCTCAATCCTTCGGAAAACGAATGCTTACGCTTGAAGTGTTGTAAGCGATCTAAAAATCCCCCGACGTAACGTCGGGGGATTTTTGATGCCGTCCCAGGAGAGTAGTGCGTTTATTCTTTCAGCGCTTTGATGGAGAGAGCGATTTTCCCGCTCGCTTCGTCCACGCGAATGACTTTGGCACGCACCGTCTGACCTTCTTTGAGCACATCGGAGGTTTTGTTCACATAGCCGTTCTGGATTTCGGAGACGTGCACCATGCCGTCCTGCCTTCCTCCAAGATCCACAATCGCGCCAAACTCAAGCAGCCTGACAACCGGCCCCTCCACGATGTCGCCGACTTTGTATTCTTTGGTCATTCCTTCGATGGCGGCAATGGCTGTGCGGGCTTTTTGGGGGTCGTCGGCAGCCACATACACCGTTCCGTCTTCGTTAATATCAATCGATACGAGGCCGAATTTGTCAATCATGCCGTTGATGGTTTTGCCGCCCGGGCCGATGACCAAGCCGATCTGGTCGGGCCGCACCGTTGTGACCAGAATAATGGGCGCGAACGGAGACAACTCGGGCCGCGGAGCCGCGATTGCCTGCCGCATCACGTCAAGAATCTTGAGACGCGCCTTTTTCCCTTGTGCCAGAACTCCGGAGAACATTTCGCGCGTGACACCCTCGATCTTTACATCCATTTGAACCGCGGTGATGCCCTCGTCAGTTCCCGCCACTTTAAGGTCCATATCTCCGTAGTGGTCTTCGGGTCCTTGGATGTCGGTCAAGATTTTGTAGGTTGCGTCACCGGAAGCGGAATCGTATCCCTGCGGCGTGATTAGTCCCATCGCAATGCCGGCGACCGGTTTTTTAATCGGCACCCCCGCATCCATCAGCGACAGCGATCCTGCACAGACCGATGCCATCGAGGAGGAACCGTTTGACGAAACAATCTCTGACACCACGCGGATGGTGTAGGGAAAATCACTTTGCGACGGGATGATGGGACGCAATGCTTTTCCGGCAAGCGCGCCGTGTCCGATCTCGCGGCGTCCGGGGGATCCCATGCGGCCGGTCTCTCCGGTCGAGTAGGGCGGAAAATTGTAGTGAAACAAGAAACGGCGTTTGAGCGACGCTTCCATTGTTTCAACCAGTTGTTCCTGACCCGGAGCCGCAAGCGTGGTCATTGCAAGTGATTGGGTCTGGCCGCGCACAAACAGCGCCGAGCCATGCAGGCGCCTGAACAACCCGACCACTGCCGACAAGGGCCGTACGTCATCCAGTGCGCGTCCGTCCGGACGCTTCCCAGACGAGAGGATATTGATATGAACGATCTCGTTAACCAGATCTTCCCAGATATACTCGAGTCCCGTGGTGTCTTCAAAACCGCCCGATGCCAAGTGCTCTTCAAGCTCCCGCCTCAGTTGCGCCACACCTTCCTCGCGCACGCGCCTGTCGGCGTTATAAAGCGCTTCCTCAAGCCGCTTTTCCGCAAAGGCGCGTATGGTTTTGGCAAGGTCGGGGTTCGCCTGCGCCAACGCAACCGACGTTTTAGGTTTCCCCACCTCCCGTACTATATCCTGCTGAAACGCGATCAGTTTCTTGATCTGCTGGTGTGCCTGCTCGAATGCCTCTTCTGCGTCGCTCTCGGCCGCTTCGTTTCCTGCAAGTTCAACCATATTGATGCGACCGCTGGTTCCAGAAAAGAACGCTTCAAATGCACCTTCATTCCCCAATATCGTCTCAATTTCCTTATAGGTTGGGTTGAAGATGAAGCCGTTCTTGCCCTTCATAACACGAACCCCCGCAATCGGCCCGTTCCAGGGAATATCGGAGATTGCGAGTGCAAGCGATGCAGTCACCAAACCGACAAAGTCAGGATCGTTTTCCTCATCAAAAGAAAGGATGGTGACTATCACCTGCACGTCGCGCCGCAGGCGCATGTCAAACAAAGGGCGGATGGAGCGGTCAATCAGGCGTCCCGAGAGTACCGCAAAATCGGACGGTCGTCCCTCACGACGAATGAAACGGCTCCCCAGCACTTTACCTACCGCATAAAATCGCTCTTCGTAATCAACGGTGAGGGGGAAGTAATCCAAAATGCGGTCTTCTTTGCCCATCACCGCCGTTACCAGCACCGCCGTGTCGCCGTACTGGCCGATGACCGCAGCGTTCGCCTGGCAGGCGATATCGGAAACGACAAATGAGAGCGTGCGCCCCCACAATTCAATCGAGAATTCTTTCTTGCTAGGAATCTGAGCGTTCATGACGTCTCCGCCGCCGGCCGCCGCGTTCTTATCTTCATCAAAAACTTGCGGTCTTCGCCAAGATCCACAAATCGATCGGCAACTTCCTTCAGCCGGCCCGAGGCGCTGCGCCCGAACGCCGCAATTTCCACGTGCTTTCCGAGCCCCCATTTGAGGTAATCTACCAGCGGCACAAAATCACCATCACCCGTTACCAGCACCACCGCATCAAGCGAAGGCGCCAGACGAATCGCGTCGATTGCCATTCCTACGTCCCAGTCGGCTTTCTTAACCCCGCCGGGGAATATCTGCAGGTCTTTCATGCGAAGCTCGATGCCGGTTTTTTCCATTGCATCAAAAAACGCCCCTTCTCCAGTGGATGGATCGCTTTTAACCACGTAGCCGATGGCGCGGATCAACTGCCGCGGCCCCAGCAGCACCTTGACTACCTCGCCAAAATTCACCCGCGCTTCGTACAGGTGCTTTGCCGAGTGATAGAGATTCTGGATGTCGATGAAAATGCCGACCCGCTGATCTTTGTACTGCATGCGTTCTACTTCTTGAGTCCGAGCTTTTTTATTACTCTCACGTACGCTTTCTCGTCTTCTCGTGCAAGGTACATGAGAAATTTGCGGCGCCCGGAAACCATTTTTAAAAGCCCCCGCCGCGATGAATTGTCCTTGGGGTTCTTCTTGAGGTGTTTGGAAAGCTCCTCAATCTGGCGCGTCAAAACACCAATTTGCACCTGCGCCGAACCGGTGTCTTTAGAATGTACCTGAACGTCTTTGATAACGTTCTGTTTCTTACGAGAAGTGAGCATTTGTTTGATAATAGCCAAAAAAGAGAGGAAAGTCAAACTGAATCTCAAGCCCAAACCTGTCGCACAATGTGATATAATGAGTGAAACGTTAAAGGTTTATAAAGTAACTAATCGCCCTGTCATGAATGTGCTGGAGCGACACATTAAAGATTATCTGGACTATCTCGAAGTTGAACGGGGGCGTTCACAAAAGACCGTTGAAAACTACGGACGGTACTTGCGCGCGTTTGTACGCGAAACGGGTGCTGCATCCCCGAAAGCAATCACATCCGACGTCGTGCGCTCGTTTCGCCTCAAGCTGGCACGCTCACACGACGGAGTTTTGACAAAGCGCACACAAAGCTACTACGTCATCGCCCTGCGAAACTTCTTGAAGTACTGTATCGCCCATCGCATCGACGTCGGCGTCACGCCCGATGAGATAGAGCTTCCCAAAATCCCCGCCCGCCAGATTGAGATTATGGAGTACGGCGATTTGGAACGATTCCTGTCGGGACCTCGAGGGAGCGATGCTCGTGCGCTGCGCGACCGTGCAATTTTGGAAACGCTGTTTTCCACGGGGCTTCGGGTTTCAGAACTCTGCGCGCTTTCCCGTTACCATGACTTTGCGCGCGGTGAGATGACCGTGCGCGGAAAAGGCGGAAAACTGCGCGTGGTGTTTCTCTCGCCGTGCGCCGTCAAAGCCATCGCCGCATATCTTAGAAAGCGTTCCGACGCCGATGAAGCGCTGTTTGTCAGTTACACAAAAGCGAAAAATCCGAAAGTTGTGGGACGGATACTCCCCCGCACAGTGCAGCGGCTGGTGCAACAGTACGCGCGCGCCGCGGGTATTTTGGGCAAAGTGACCCCGCACCAGTTACGCCACCAGTTTGCCACCGATCTTCTGGCAAACGGAGCGGACCTTCGCTCGGTGCAGGAACTTTTGGGTCATGCAAACATCTCTACCACCCAGATATACACCCACGTGACAAATCGGGAGCTTAAAGAAGTGCACCGCGCGTTTCACGGGCGGCGCCGGAAAGAGTGAGCGGAGTCGAAAGATAAAAAAGAACGCTCCCGCCGCGGCTGGGGGAGCGCACTGCCACCACTTATTTTCCCGGAATCGGGTTTTGAACGGCTCCGCTCGAAAAGAATGAGGTGATGTTTGCAATGTCCGAATCCAGAATTCGCATCCGTGCTTCGCGGCTGTTAAACGCATTGTGGGGTGTGACTACCACGTTGGGCATTTTAAAGAGGATGTGGTTCTCAAGCACCGTGCGCAGATTAATGTCAGGCGCGTCGTCATCGGCATCCCGCAGCCAGTATCCCTGTTCATCGGAAAGCACGCCTTCTTCCTCAAGCACGTCCAGCCCTGCAGCGCCGATGATGCCTTTTTGCAGTCCCAGCACCAGTGCCTCAGTGTCAATCACGGGACCGCGCGCGGTATTGACGATCACCACGCCCGGCTTCACCTTTGCCAGGCATCCCTTGTTAAACATATGATGCGTCTCGGGCGCGTAGAACACGTGAAAGGTGATAATATCCGACTCTTTGAGCAGTTGCTCGTAGGGCACATAGGTGAACCCGAGTTCCTGCGAGAATTGCGGATTGGGATTTCGGTCGTAGGCGATGACGTTCATATCAAATCCGCGCGCCATTTTTATCACGTGCCTACCGATGCGACCCGCACCGACTACCCCGAGTGTTTTTCCCTTCAGGTCAAACCCCTCAAGTCCCTCAAACGAAAATTTTTTATCTTCTTTGATACGATCAATGCCAAGATACAATTTGCGCGCAACCGTCAGAATAAGCCCCATTGTAAACTCGGCAACGGTATTCTCGCCGTAGTACGGCACGTAGGCGAGCGTGATGTTCTTTGAGCGCGCGTATCCCAAGTCAATGTGGTCAAAACCCGTGGAGCGGGTGGTAATCAGTTTGAGATTTGAGAACGCGTCGACGACTCCTTTGTCAACCGCAGGACCTACGAACACCGACAGCGCATCGTAGCGTGCGGGGTCTTTAACCGCCGCTTTGTTAACTCCCTGCTCAAACGTGTCGGCCACGTGCCCTGCTTTAGCAAGCGCTTCTTTAATGTAATCGGCTTCCCACCCCTGAATCTGAAAAATCGCGACGGTAGCCATGTTTGCTGTTTCTATTTTTTCGCTTTGATAATCTCGTCGACGATGCCGTATTCCTTTGCCTCGGGAGCGTTTAAGTAGAAGTCGCGGTCGGTGTCTTTTTCAATCGTTGCAAGTTTCTGGCCCGCGTGCTTGGCAAGAATTTCATTGATCTTGTTTTTTATCTTCAGAATCTGGCGCGCGGTGATTTCTATCTCGATCGCCTGTCCTTCCACGCCCCCCATCACCTGGTGGAGCATGATCTGAGAGTTGGGGAGTGCAAACCGTTTCCCTTTGGTCCCCGCCGCCAACAGCACCGCCCCCATGGACGCGGCAATACCCACGCAGATGGTTGAAATGTCCGGTTTGACGTGCTGCATCGTGTCGTAAATCGCAAGGCCTGCCGTCACTACGCCCCCGGGGCTGTTGATGTACATCTGAATGTCCTTTTTGGGGTCCTCATGGTCCAAAAGTAAAAGCTGCGCAATGACCAGATTGGCGATTTCGTCAGTCACCGGTCCTCCGACAAAGATGATGCGCTCTTTTAACAGGCGCGAGTAGATGTCGT
>CAYGZT010000026.1:0-4073 GCA_964354445.1 uncultured Candidatus Saccharibacteria bacterium | reverse complement strand
ACCGGAGAGCGTCGCGCTATAGTGGGTGACTATGGTAGAGATACAAGCGACAAAACGAGACATCGTGGGCAAAAAGGTCCGATCTCTGCGTGTGCAGGACCAGATTCCTGCGGAACTCTACGGCCACGGGTTCGAGAATATTCATCTGCAGGTACCGGTCGGCGTATTTTCCAAGATACTCTCACAAACCGGGGAGAGCAGTATTGTCAATCTCATTGCGGACGGGCAGAAGTATCCGGCGCTGATTCACAGCGTCCAGCGGGATTTTCTGGGAGACAGAATCATCCATGTTGATTTCTATCGGGTCAGGATGGACGAGAAAATTACCACGCATGTCCCGGTCGTGTTTATCAATGAAGCTCCGGCGGTAAAAGAAAAGGGAGGAGTTCTGGTAAAATCACTCGAGCACCTGGAGGTACGCGCGCTTCCCGCCCATCTTCCTCACAATGTTGAAGCAGATCTTTCGCTTCTGGCTGAACTGCATGCGTCACTGCACGTGAAAGACATAGCAATACCCGCCGGTATTGAAGTACTTACGCCACCCGAAACAACAGTTGCGACGATTACCGAGCCTCGTAAAGAAAAAGAGGAAGTACCACTGGCTCCGGTTGAGGAAGTGGCTGCACAGACGGAAGCTTTGCCGGAAACAGAGCAGGTTCAGGGAAAGGAAGAAAAGAAAAAGGAGAAGGAAAAGAAAACATAGTGCCGGCGCGCTCCGATCACCGGAAATGACACGAAAAGAGGGGGATGCTATACTTCACCGTAAGGTCCGCCGTCGGGCTGTGTTAGTGTTTCATATTTCTCATGGGTGTACGTTTGTTTGCTGACATTCGCGCGCGCGGGAACCGAGTTACTTCCGCACACGCCAAGAACATCAACCTCGACCGGTCGGTTCGCATTATAGTGCCGCTCAAGCGGATTATTTCCTATGCAATCGTTTCTTTTTTCATCTTCTCGCTGATACTGGGGTCAGCCAACGCTCCAGTCAACCGCGGCGGGCTGTTGGCTGCATCGAACAAAGAAACCGAGCGGGCAGAACTCGAGGCGCAGCTGAGGGATCTTGAACAGCAAATCACCCAGTATGAAAAGACGGTTGACGAGTACCGCAAACAGGGGAAATCTCTCGAAGGAGAGATCAAGCGGCTCAACGACAAGATTGCAAAACTCAATCTTCAGATTAAAGCCATCATACTGAATCTGAAGAAATTGGATGGCGAGATCGAATCCACCAAAGTAAAAATCTCCGAGACCGAACAGGATATTTCCAAAAATAAAACAACTCTCTCGGCGCTGCTGCAGAATTTGTATGAGAATGAGAGCAAAACGATTGTCGAGTTGATTATCGCCAATCCTAAACTGTCGGACTTCTTCCTGGACCTTAACAATCTCTTGGTGATGCAGGACAATCTGCGCGTCACGCTTGAGCAGGTAGTGGAGCTCAAGACGCAGTTGGTGAATCAGAAAGAAGTTCTCGCGTTCGAGTACAACGATATTAACGAGTTGCGTCAATATCAGGAGGCACAGCGCAAAACGATTGCGCAAACCGAAACTGAGAAACAGACACTCCTGAAAGAAACGCGGGGGCAGGAGTCCAGGTACACGCAGATACTGGAAGAAAAGAAAAAGACAGCTGCTCAAATAAGAAGCCGTATCTTCGAATTGCTCGGCGGCGGAGAGCTGTCGTTCGGTGAGGCATACCGTCTTGCGAAGATTGCGCAGGATGCAACGGGGGTACGGGCGGCGCTGATACTGGCGGTGCTCGATGGCGAGTCGGCGCTTGGAAGAAATGTGGGACGGTGTACCTATGACAAGAATCCGTACTACCCCGGCCGCGCATCAAACCCCACAACAATGCATCCTACACGGGACATTCCCGTGTTTTTAGCTATTACACAAGAACTCGGGCTTGATCCCGCCACAACCGTGGTTTCGTGCCCCATCCCGCAAGACGGTGCTTATGGAGGAGCCCTGGGGCCGGCACAGTTTTTACCATCCACGTGGATGAAGTATCGCGATCAGGTTGCAGCGCTAACGGGCTCAAATCCGCCCTCTCCGTGGAATAACCTGGATGCGTTTGTAGCTACCGCTCTGTATCTGAAAGGAGCAGGGGCAGCGGGTGCGTCGCTCTATAACGAGAAAGTTGCGGCGGCAAAGTACTACGCGGGGAGCCGCTGGAGTTATTATCTTAATAGTTACGGTGCCAGTGTCGTGACACGCGCAGAAGAATTTCAGGACGACATCGACATCCTGACAAGCTAGGTGGTTATGGTGCCGAGAATGTAGTGCGGCAGCCGGCGATTGAAAGTGAAAAACAAACACCGCTTGTGTGATGTTTTAACTTTTCGATGCGCTGTGGCGACTCCGGAATGCAAGATTATTCGGACGATTTTCTGAATGCCTGAACGATTGACTCCAGGTTTCCTTCCAGAATCTTTTCTATGTGGTACCACTTTTTACCGATGCGGTGGTCGGTGATGCGGTCCTGCGGGAAGTTCCACGTTCTGATTTTCTCGGCGCGCTCCATGGAACCGATTTGCTCGCGCCGCAGCACCGCAACCGAAGAAGCATGCTGATGTCGCATTGCGTCGTAGAGTTTTGAACGCAGAACATCAAGTGCGCGCTCGCGGTTTGCTGACTGTGAACGCTCGGCCTGGGATGAAACCACCAGGCCGGTGGGTTTATGCGTGATGCGTACGGCGGTTTCAACCTTATTGACGTTTTGTCCTCCCGGGCCCGAGGAACGGAAAAAGGATATCTCAAGGTCTACTGGATTGATGGTGACCTGCGCCTGCTCCACATGTGGAAGAATGGCAACCGATGCCGTTGAGGTGTGGATGCGGCTGCTTTTTTCCGTCGCGGGGATGCGCTGGACGCGGTGGACTCCCGACTCATGTTCAAGATCACGGTATGTTCCCTCTCCTTCAATGGTTCCCACAAACGTTTTGTATCCTCCTAGTGTTCCTTTGTTTGAATCGAGTTCGACAAAACGCCAGTTGCGTTTTACGGCGTAGCGCTGATACATGGCAACCAAATCCCCGGCAAACAGTGCCGCTTCATCACCGCCCGTGCCGGCGCGGATCTCAACGATAATCTTGTCCATATCGACAAATGACACTTATTGCAGGCGCATGCGCCCGCCCGCTCGCGACCCCGAACAATGTCAAATGAGCCGCGCAGTAATGCCGCTACTTAGCTTTTTTTGCTTTTTTAACCGCCCGCTTCTCGGATTTTTTGCGCACGATTACTTTTGCTGCCTTCTCTCTTCGCGCCTTGAACTTTTCAACGCGACCGGCCGTGTCGATGAGCTTTTCTTTCCCTGTGTAGAAAGGATGACAGGCGTAGCAAATTTCAACCTGAATCTCCTTCTTGGTCGATCCTACGTGGAACGTATTGCCGCACGCGCAGGAAACCTTTGCTTTGGGGAAATATTCTGGATGTATATTTTTTTTCATATCATTTTATTTGGCGAGGTGGATGCCTGCCCCGTAGTTATGCGAAGCATATACTACCGGGGTCTTTTTTCACGGTGTTGAGAAACTGTGTTACAGAGCGGATTGTAGCGCACCGGCAGAGCCTTGACAAGAGCACAGAGGCAGCTATACTTACTGATACCATCTTATGCCCGCTCACCACATGTGCGCCGGCATATGATCGCCCTTTGAAAAGTCCATATCTTGATGGAAGTTTTTTTGGTTGTCCCAATGTTGTCTGGGAGAACAAGCCGCAGGCGAAGGCCGAGCGGTTGTGACCGGAAACGTTCACAGCTACTCGCACTTCGCTTCAACGAGCTTGTGCTCGTAGGCAATTGTTTGAGAGTTTGATCCTAGCTCAGGATGAACGCTAGCGGCGTGGATAAGGCATGCAAGTCGAACGATCCCGACGGATCCCGCAAGGGGCTCGTCGGAATAGTGGCGAACGAGTCAGTAACACCTTGGTACTTACCCTGAAGTGGGGCATAGCCCGCCGAAAGGCGGAGTAATTCCCCATAGTTCTCGCGAGAGTAAAGCAGCAATGCGCTTCGGGATAGACCTAGGTCCGATCAGCTTGTTGGTAGGGTAACGGCCTACCAAGGC
>CAYGZT010000025.1:0-15338 GCA_964354445.1 uncultured Candidatus Saccharibacteria bacterium | reverse complement strand
CACGTGCCCGAACAGCGCGTCGTACACGCTTGAGTTTAAAATCCGCGGTGAAATTCCCAACCCAGATGAGGCATTTGCCTGCGGGTCAAAATCAACCAGAAGTACCTTCTTCCCCAGCGCCGCCAAATACGCTCCTAGGTTCACGGCCGTGGTGGTCTTGCCGACGCCTCCTTTTTGATTGCAGATTGCGATTACTCTAGCCATTAGATTTGGTAACCCTGAATTAACTGAAGGGTAACTCTCGCCATTACATCAGGTAACTTTATATTATACGTTGATTTTAGCTGAGGGCGCTGATAGTATCAACAAAAATGCCTGGGTGGCGGAACAGGTTTACGCGTACGACTCAAAATCGTATAGCCGAAAGGCTGTGAGGGTTCGAATCCCTCCCCAGGCACTACTACGCTAAAGCTTCGTAGTACACAGCATAAGCGAAGGGCTGGGGAGCAAGCCAACTGCTTGGCTTGCGTTGGGATGAGAAGCTCATAGCGATGTGCGAGTTTAAGCGAAGCGAAAGGCGAGCACCGTGAGAGCCGGCCTGAAGAAAATTTCCGTCAGGAAATTTATCTGAAGGGAATCTCTCCCCAGGCACGGAACCTAGAACAACAAAATTTGGTGCGGGGCGCGCAGGACTTCTGCCTCCGCCAAGGCTACGGCGGACACAACAAAATCATATAGCCGAAAGGTTGTGTAGGTTCAACTCCCGCCCCCAGCACCACAATAAAACAGCCGGGACATCCCGGCCGTTTTTGGTTCAGTGTTTACGCCGCCGGCAATGTGTCAGGAATGAGATTCTTCCTTGCCGGCTGTCAGCCGTTTGTAGAGTTTTTGGGGGAGCAGTAAGAAGTACACCACCGCAAAGCCGACGGCTGCCACTACAACGCCCCCTATAATGTCGGAGGGCCAGTGCACACCCGCGATCACGCGCGCAATACCCGTCGCCACAGCGGCAACCGCATACACCCACCCCCATCTCTTGTTCATGAGAAACACCACCAGCGCCAGAGTGAACAAAAACACCGTATGGCCGGAGGGAAACGCGGCGGTTGCAGAGTGAAAAAACAGAGACTCAATGCCAAGATGCTCGAACGGGCGGGGGCGGTAGAATATGTAGTAGAACGCTTCCGTGAAAATACCTCGTGCAACGATCTGAGAAAGTACCGCGACCGTCACCAGATACCAGCGGCGGCGAACGTCTTTTTCAACAACCAGCAGCGCCACAAAACCGATCACCAGCAGATACAGAAGATAGCTTGAAAAGAACGCGAACAACCAATCCGCGTTCAAGCGGTGACCGATGTTATACAGCCACGAAAACAACGCGGTATCAATATGTGTGATGGGCATACAAAAAGCCGTCCGTGCACGCACGCTCCATCTTATTTCTTCACGTACGACAACAATCCCATGAAGCGGGCGCGTTTGATTGCGCGTGCCAAAAGCCGCTGGTGTTGTGCGCACACGGCAGTGTGCTGAGGATCGATGATTTTCCCTTGTGACGACACAAACCGTCGCAGGAGATTTGCGTCTTTGTAGTCAACGCTTTGCATGTTCTGCGAACAGAAAAAACATTGCCGGTGCACGTATCTGGTGGGCATAGGATAATCGTATCGGGCTAAAACGGGAGATCCTCGGGTTTAATGTCGTCCGAAGGGGGCGTGTCGACGGAAATTTCACCCAGTCCCTCTTCAAGCGAATCGCTAAATGTCGGCTCGCTGGCCGCCGGCGCAGGCGATGGTTTTGAAGGTGCCGCCTCCCGCCCTCCCGATGTGCTGCGGGGGCCGAATTGAATCCGCTCGCACACAACCTCGGTGGTACGCCGCGTCTGACCGTCATTTCCCTGCCATGTGCGTGTCTGCAGACGCCCTTCAACCATCACCAAGCTTCCTTTTGAGAGAAACTGGCTTGCCAGCTCTGCTTGCCGTCCCCACACCACGACGTTGTGGAATTCCGCGCTTTCCTGCTTTTGACCGCTCTTGTCGGTCCAAACGCGGTTGGTCGCAACGGTGAAACTTGAAACGGGCTGGTTGGTGGACGTCACCCGCAACGGAACGTCTGTGGCAATGCGACCGATGATAAACACTTTGTTTAAATACATATGCTGACTCTACGACTTATACCGTACCGCTCGCGACCTTCACTTCAGTATTTCCTCCAGCTTCCGCTCCAGTTCTTCGTTGGTAACGATATCGGGCGTGCGAGGTGCGCTTTCCTGAATCCGCTCTCCTCTGACCGGTGCCGCCTTTCGCAAACCGGGTGCGCGCTCCGCTTTCTTCTCGAAAGACTCCGAGATAACCAGAAAGCGCAAACACGAGGGTTCAAACTCCAGTGCCTTTGACAGTTCTTTCAGCAACTGCGGTTCCGCCAGAAAATGCATAAATCCAAAGAGTGCAGACGGTTCTTTTTTAATCGGATACGCCAGCGTGATGCGGCGGGGTTCATTGTCAAGTGTGATGGTGCACCCGTGTAAGGCCATCAGATTTTTTACCGCTGCGCTGCCGGCTTCTTCTTTAAGCAACAGTGATATTTCGTACTCCTTTTGCCCTGCATCGACGTTGGTCATAGCGTTGCCCACCATATCACACAACCCGGCGCGGGTGCAACCGACCGGCGGTTATTCCTCGTCCTCCTCGCCGGCGGCTCTAACCTCAAGCGTCTCCGCGGCAGCGTTCCTGTGCGCCTTATAACCCGTTCCCGCCGGGATCAGGCGTCCGATGATAACATTCTCCTTCAAACCCCGCAGGCGGTCAATGCGTGCCTCAGACGCCGCAGAAACCAGCACGCGCGCAGTTTCCTGAAACGATGCGGCGGAAAGAAAACTCTCGGTGGTAAGCGCCACGCGGGAAATACCCAAGAGTAACTGCCGCGCTTTCGCCAGTGTTTTGCCGCGAGCTCTCAGGGCACGGTTGATTTCCAGGAATCGCGATTTTTCAACCACCTGCCCCGCCACAAACGAACTTGCGCCCGATTCCTTAACCGTCACCCGTGAAAACATCTGTCTGATAATGATCTCAATATGCTTGTCGTTGATGATGTTTCCGTTTGAAACATAGATGTTCTGCACCTCGTTGAGCACGTATTTCTCAACCGCCTCTTTGCCCCTGAATTGAAAGAGTTCTTTTAAGTCCACGCTCCCCTCAAACAGCTGCTGTCCTTTTTCAATTTTTTGGCCGATGGTCACATACAGCGCAACGTTGCGCGGTGCAAGATACTCGGTAACCTTGGTTGCACGTTTCCCTTTTGCCTTCAAGGCGTGTGATGTTTTTACCTTGATGACGCGCATGCCGCCCACATCCTCGATATCGGCAACGGTTCCTCCTTCCTTTGCCAGTGCAGCGCAGCCCTTGGGGGGTCGTACTTCAAACAACTCCTCAATACGCGGGAGTCCCGAGGTGATGTCTTTCTCGGCAACGCCGCCGCCATGGAACGTGCGCAGCGTCAGCTGGGTTCCCGGCTCGCCGATGCTCTGTGCAGCGACAATGCCGACCGCTTCTCCCTCTTTAATCCCTTCAAGCCGCCCCAGATCAAGGCCGTAACAGGCGGAGCAGATGCCGTAGAGCGCCTTGCAGGTGATGGGAGAACGAACCGTTATCTGACTTACTTTCGAAGCAGCAATGGTTTCGGCAAGTTTGTGGTCAATAGAGGCGCCGGCTCGGACAATGATTTTATTGCCTTCCTTGGCGTCGGCAGCCAGCGTACGTCCGAAGATGCGCGTTTCAAACGCAAAACCGTACGCATCTCCATCGGCCCGATTGACGACAATTCCTTGAGCGGTTTTGCAATCGGATTTGTTGACGATAATATCTTGCGCAACATCAACCATGCGGCGCGTCAGATATCCTGCAGAGGCGGTTTTGAGCGCGGTGTCGGTAAGACCCTTGCGGGCACCGTGAGTGCTGATGAAATACTCCAGCACCGACAGTCCTTCTTTGTACGATGCGATGACCGGAAGCTCGATGGTTTCCCCGGAAGGATTGACCACGTTGCCCTTCATACCGCTCATCTGTACCGCCGCGCTCCACGAGCCGCGCGCGCCCGAATCAATGATGTCAAAAATGGGATTGTTTCGGGTCAACTCTTTCGGCACCGCATCGCTGATTTCTTTGAGAGCCGTTTTCCATACCTGAATCGTTCGGGCTTTCCGTTCATCAATGTCAAAGAAGCCGTTTTCGTACTGCTCCATAATTTTGAGCACCTGCACTTGGGCTTTTTTAATCACACTGCGCTTCTGCGGCGGTACCACCAGGTCAAACACGCTCCACGTGATACCCGACAGCGCCGCGTAGGTGAAGCCGAGTCGCTTGATTTCGTCCAAAAACTCCCACGTGTGTTCCATCCCGAACTCACTGATGTAGCGCGCGACCAGTTTCTGCAAGCGCTTTTTATCCATGAGCTCGTTTATGTACCCGAACTCGGGAGGCAGAATCTGGTTGAAGACGACGCGCCCGGCGCTGGTGATGTCGGCAGCGTGTGACCCGATGCGGATCGGCTCGTTAACTTTGATAAATCCGAATTCAAGCGCTATGAGTGTCTCGTGCGGTGTTGCAAAGAGTCTGGGTTTTTCGATCTTCTCGTCCTCAATAATTTTGGTCAGATAGTAACACCCCAGCACGATGTCTTGTGAGGGACTTGCGATGGGTTCTCCGCTTGCTGGTTTGATGATGTTTTTTGACGACAGCATGCGAGTCCATGCTTCTTCTTGCGCTTCGTCGGAGAGCGGCAGGTGCACCGCCATTTGGTCCCCGTCAAAGTCGGCGTTGAATGCGGCGCATACCATCGGCGGGATACGGATGGCAAGGTCTTCGATCAGCACCGGCTTAAATGCCTGAATGCCCAGGCGGTGCAGCGTAGGCGCACGATTGAGCAGCACCGCTTTGTTGAGAATCACCTCGTCCAAAATCTCCCACACCTCCGGCGGCGCTTGCTCGATCAGGCGGTTGGCGTTCTTGATGTTGTGCGCCATCCCCCGCTCGATAATCTGATTGATAACAAACGGCTTGAACAGTTCCAGCGCCATCCGTTTGGGAATGCCGCATTCGTTCAGTTTCAGCTCCGGCCCGATAACGATGACCGAGCGGCCGGAGTAGTCTACGCGCTTACCCAACAAGTTTTGGCGAAACCGTCCCTGTTTTCCTTTCAGAATATCCGCAAGCGATTTGAGCGGACGGTTCTGAGCCGACATTTGCTGACGTCCCGTGCGAGCCGTATTGTCGATCAGCGCGTCCACTGCTTCCTGAAGCATGCGCTTCTCGTTGGTGATAATAATCTCGGGAGCTTTCAGCTCGATGAGTTTCTTGAGACGATTGTTCCGATTGATCACGCGCCGATACAGGTCGTTGAGATCCGAACTTGCGTAGCGGCCTCCGTCCAACGCAACCATCGGCCGCAGGTCCGGCGGAATAACCGGAAGCACCGCAAGAACCATCCATTCGGGACGTATGTTGTTTTTGATAAACGAGTGGAGGATGCGCGCGCGATTCATGAGTTTCTTTTCGGCAGCTATATTCCGCTTCCGCCCAGTGTCGGCAATGCGGCGCTCGGTTTCGGCAAGTTCCCGCTTGAGGTTGACTCTTACCAGAACTTTCTGCAGCGCTTCCGCGCCGGTTCCTGCTTCAAACACGTCTCCGAACTTCCGGGATATTTCAAAATATTCCGCTTCATTGAGCACCGTGCCGACTTGGACATTGTTGAGAAAATCGCGCGACAGCGCGTATGATTCCTCGAGCGTTGTCAGTTGCTTCGCGCTGTTTTTAAGATCCGCTTTCCGGCTCTTGAGCTCCTCTTTAAGGCTTGCCAGAGCCTTCTGGCGTTTGCCGTCGTCAACCGAAACGATGATGTAGGCGGCATAGTAGACAACCTTTTCCAGTTTGTTGATTGACGTGTTAAAGAACGCTCCGATCTTGGAATTGCCGGTTTTCAGGAACCAGATGTGCGCCACCGGCGCCGCAAGTTCGATATGGCCCATGCGCTCGCGGCGCACGACCGCGCGCGTGACTTCGACGTTACACTTGTCGCAGATGGTGCCCTTGTAGCGGATGCCCTTGAACTTTCCGCAGTAGCACCGATAGTCCTTGGTCGGGCCAAAAATCCGCTCGGAGAAGAGACCGTCTTTCTCCGGCCGCTGCGTCCGATAGTTAATCGTCTCGGGCTTGGTCACTTCGCCAAACGATGCGGCGCGTACCTCGTCGGGTGAAGGAATTTTAAGTTTCAGGTAGTCAAAATCGATCATACGTTCCTATTCAACAATGTCTTCCTTGGTCACCGGCTCGATTTTAAGTCCCAATGCGTTGATCTCGTTCACCAATACCTTAAACGCGGAGGGTGACGTCGAGGGTTTGACCTTCTCTCCTTTTACAATCGCCTCGAACGCCGCCGCGCGTCCCAGCACGTCGTCCGATTTGATCGTCAACATTTCCTGCAGCGTATATGCCGAGCCGTACCCTTCAAGCGCCCATACTTCCATCTCTCCGAACCGCTGTCCTCCGAACTGGGCCTTTCCTCCCAGCGGCTGCTGCGTCACCAGCGAGTACGGGCCGATGGAGCGCATGTGAATCTTGTCCTCAACCAAGTGATTGAGTTTCATGATATAGATATAACCCACGGTTACCGGCTGATCGAATTTCTTTCCCGTCAGTCCGTCAAAGACGTCCATCTTGCCGTTGGTTGGATATCCGGCGAGTGCAAGTTCTTTCTGAATCTCTTCCTCGGCCGCTCCCGCAAAAATCGGCGTTACGGCCCGGTATCCTAAGGTCTTTGCCGCAAGCCCCAGGTGTGTCTCAAGAATCTGCCCCAGATTCATGCGGGATGCTACCCCCAAGGGACTGAGGATGATGTCAACACTGCGGCCGTCGGCAAGAAACGGCATATCCTCAACCGACCGCACTTGTGAAATTACGCCTTTGTTGCCGTGGCGGCCCGCGAGCTTGTCGCCGGCACGAACCTTGCGCATCTGAGCTACCTCAACCTGAATGCGTTTGATGACGCCCGGTTCAAGTTTGTCGCCACGCTCCCGCGAGAACACTTTGATGCCGACGATGCGACCGGATTTTCCGTGCGGAAGATAGAGTGACGAATCTTTCACGTCGCGCGCCTTCTCGCCGAAGATGGAACGCAAGAGTTTTTCCTCAGCAGTGAGCTCCGTCTCGCCTTTGGGCGAGATTTTTCCCACCAGAATATCACCAGCGTGAACCTCCGCTCCGATACGGATGATGCCTTCCTCGTCAAGATTCCGCAGTTTCTCCTCGGACACGTTGGGAATGTCAGAAGTGGTTATCTCGGGCCCAAGTTTGGTGTCGCGCACATCGCAGTAAAAATCTTCAATGTGTACCGAGGTAAAGCGGTCCTGCTGCACCACACGCTCCGAAAGGACGATGGCATCCTCAAAGTTGCTCCCAAAGTACGAAATGAATGCCACCAAAAGATTCTGTCCCAACGCTAATACTCCTCCGGAGGTGGAAGGGCCGTCGGCGAGCACGTCGCCGCGTTTGACTTTCTGCCCGACCGATACCACGGGTGTCTGCGTAATGGCGGTGTACTGGTTGGACCGGCGGAATTTCGACAATTCAATAACTACTTTCGCCCCTTTTTTCGTTTTGAACGTTATGGTTGAACTGTCAACCGCAATGACTTCCCCATCATCAGGCGCCAGCACCATGCGTCCAGAATCGCGTGCAATTTGTTCCTCGGCACCGGTTCCCACCAGCGGCTCCTCGGAGCGCACCGAGGGAGTCGCCTGCCGCTGCATGTTCGAGCCCATCAGAGCACGGTTCGCATCGTCATGCTCAAGAAACGGAATCAGGCTTGTGGCGGCGCTCACCACCTGCGTGGGGGAAACGTCGATAAAATTCACGTCGGCGCGATTGCACACACCCGGCTCGCCGTGCACCCGCGCTTCCACAAGCTCGCCGACGATACGCCTGCGGCCGTCGAGTTTCACGCCGCCCTCGGCAATGTTGTATTTCCGCTCTTCGCCGGCAGTCATCCATACGATATCGCCACTGACCGTGCCGTTTTTAACCCGCGCGTACGGAGTTTCAATGAAGCCGAGTCGGTTGACCCGCGCAAAACTGGCTAAGTGATTGATCAGGCCGATGTTCTGACCCTCGGGGGTTTGAATCGGGCAGATGCGGCCGTAGTGCGATTCGTGCACGTCACGCACCTCGAATCCCGCCCGTTCCCGCGTCAGACCTCCCGGTCCCATCGCCGAGAGCCGTCGCTTGTGCTCGAGCTCGGCCAGCGGGTTGTTCTGATCCATGAACTGCGACAGCTGCGAGGAGATCAAAAACTCCCGCACGACCGAGGAGAGCGGTTTGTAGTTAATAAGCTGAATCGGCGTAATGAATCCCTCTTCAAGCGTGGACATTTTGTCCTGCACGATGCGGCGCATGCGCGCAAAACCAACGCGCATGCGGCTTTGCAGAAGTTCTCCTACGGCGCGCACGCGTCGATTAGCCAGCGTGTCAATGTCGTCCGGCCGCGCGTGCTCGTCGCTGTTAAGACGAATAATCTCTTTGACAATCAACACAATATCCTCTAGACGAATCAATTGCGTCGTTACATTTCCCTTTGGGTCAACATCCAACCGCTGATTGAGCTTAAATCGCCCCACTTCCGAGAGCGAGAAGCGGTCTTCCCGTTGAAACATCCCGTCAATCAGACCCTTTGCGTTCTCGGGGCTTGCGAGGTCGCCGGGGCGCATGCGCTTATAAATCTCGACGTACGAACTCATCACGTCAGTCGCAATATCCTTCTTGAGCGTGGCGGCAAGATAGAGAGGAGCACGGTCGGTTGTTGCAAAGGCTCGAGTGATGTCATTGTTCGTTGAAAGCCCGAACACCCGCAGCAGGTCGGTGACGGGAACCTTGCGGTGCTTGTCGATCTTGACGTTGATGGAACTGTCCGGATCGGTCTCAAACTCAAGCCAGCTTCCGCGGTCGGGGATTATTTTGGCGCCGAAGAACTTCATCCCCTTGAACAAACGTACGGTAAAGTACACACCGGGCGAGCGGATAAACTGCGACACAACCACCCGTTCAACGCCGTTGATGATAAACGTCCCCCGCTCGGTCATGATGGGGTAATCTCCCAGGTATACCTCCTGCTCGATTTTTTTCTTGGTCTTGAGATTCTTCAGCTCCACCCGCCCGCGCAACGCCGCTTCATAGGTCGAGCTCCGCTGCCACGATTCCTCCTCCGAGAACTTGGGCTCGTCAAACGAGTACCCGCGGAAATACAGCTCGTATTCGGCGTTGGTGTAGTCGCAGATGGGAGAAATTTCGTCAAACAATTGACGCACGCCATCTTCAACAAACCAGCGCCATGAATGGAACTGGATCTGTGCGAGAAACGGTTTTTCGGTCAGGTCTCCGTGGTGATGGGAAAATGTTTTGACCGGTGGTGTTGTGTGTTGAGCGCTCATGGAAAAACCGGACAAGAAAGACCCTCCCTCGGGCAGGAGGTTGTGGTGATGCGGTACAGTTTTTTAGAATTGATGCGACACCGCAGCGGCTGTTAGATGCAGAAAACCCTGAATGACAAAAAAGGGCGTTTTAACCCACACAAAAGGGGAGCGCCTCTTTTTCATCGCATGTCCCACAATTACGTGAATGGTACCAGAGAGCTTGGCGAGCGTCAAGTGGTAATGTGAATATCCTGTTGTTACGCGGCAGCGCTGACTCTCTCACACAAACGGATGCTTTTTTATGCACACAATCCGCAGCAATCCGCGTCGCAGTGTTACAATCCAAGGTAGCGCGCCCGTTTCTCGTTATGCTCTTCCAGCGTCGTGCTGAAATAAGTTTTTTTCGTCGCGCGATCGGAAAGATAATAGAAGTACGATGTCGTACGCGGATGCGCAGCTGCTTCAATTGAACCCACAGAAGGATTTGAAATGGGCGTCGGCGGCAGTCCTTTATAAAGATACGTATTGTAGGGTGTATCCGCGGCAAAATTGCCACGCGTAAGCGGCGGACAGTTAAGAAAAGCACCGCCGCAGATTCCGTACACAACCGCCGCGTCGATTTGAAGCGGCATATTGATGGCAAGACGATTGTATATGATGCCCGCCACCAGCGGTTTGTCTTGGTCAAAAACAACCTCTTTTTCTATCATCGATGCAACGGTAACGATCTTTGTAACATCGCTCCGATTCCCCAAGAGCTTCTCTGTTTTTCGTGCGAAGTTTTCAAGCATCGTCTCGGCAACCGCCTGGGGCGTGGACGAAAGATAGAATCGATACGTGTCGGGCATTAAAAATCCCTCAAGAGTCGATGCCGTGCCCAGAAACGCAAGGCGGCGCGCAAGCGCCGACGACTCGACATCGGCAAGCATATCGTCGTCCAAAACTCCTTCCTCCGTGAGGAGACGGTCAATCTCCGCAAGCGTCATACCGGGCACGATAACCACCTCTACCTCCGCCGGTCCCTGCACCAGACGGCTTATAATGTCCCGGATATCAAGCAAGGGCGGGATGGAATACGCGCCCGGCTGAAAGCGGGAGAAGTTGCCCGACATGAGAGAATAGAACACAAACAGCGAGGGAGAAGATATAATCTCCTGTTGAGCGAGTTTTTTCCCGATATCAAACACACTCTGATTCGGTTCAATGACAAATCGGACTTCCGCTTCGTTTGCGGTGGAAGCCGAAAAAAACTGCCCAAACACCCACAGTGCCGCTACCAGCGCCGTGAGTGCGACGACGTATACAACAACCGTCCGCGCCATAGTTATTTACTCTCTCGCATATACCGATTGCAAAATTCCGACCATTATCATACCCGCCATTATGCTCGAGCCACCGTAGCTGATAAAAGGAAGTGTCGTACCCACCACCGGCAGAAATCCGACGTTCGACCCCACGTGCAGCACAAACTGTCCCAAAAAGAACGCAACGGCTCCCAGCGACGCAAACTTGAAAAAATTGCCCGACGCGCGCACCCCCATCGTTAATATACGCGCAAACATAAACAGAAACGTTCCCGTAACCAACGCAACGGCAACCAATCCTCCCTCCTCGGCAATCGCTGCAAAAATAAAATCGTTGTGCGCTTCAGGCAAAAATCCCAACTGAACCTGCGTCCCCTGCCGGAAACCTTTGCCAAACCATCCCCCCGATCCGATGGCGATCTTTGACTGAATGACGCTGTAATTTACCCCCAGGGGATCCTGTTCGGGTTCAAACAGCGCTCTGACACGCGCCTTTTGGTAATCGCGCAATACATACGACCACATCAGCACAAACGCAATACCAAACACGATCGCCGCAACCGCCAGACGCCGCAGCGGAATACCCGAGGCGAGTACGAACCCGAACCAGATAATTCCTAAAATCAGCGCTGATCCCAAATCCGGCTGAACGGCAACGAGCGCCGCCGGTAAAGCGGCGTACGCAAACGATCCCCCGATAGTTTTCCAGCGCGCAATACCCACGTGCCGCTTGGAAAAGTAGTGCGCGAGCACAATCACCAGCGCCACCTTGGCAAACTCCGACGGTTGAAACTGAAACGGCCCGAGGGCGAGCCACGCGCGATTTCCCTTGATTTGAGGAGCAAACAGGAGCGTTATTACCAACAGACCGACGGTAAGCATGTACAATCCTCCCACATACCAGCGGCTTGCAAGAAACGAGCGCAGATCAACAAACAAAAGCATGCCCGCAGCCGCCGCCGACATCACTATCCATACGAGCTGTTTTGAAAAAAAATCGGGGCTTGAGGAGAGCAAGCTCAACATTCCGGCACTTATCAAAATGCCGATCGCTCCGAAAAGCTGCCAGTCGATGTTTTTCAGCGCATGTGGCATGAGCTAAGCATAGTAAATCGTGGAGCGTGAATAAAGAACCGCCAAGGGGTTCTCGCCCATCTGCCGGCATAACCAACGCCGACGCGCGGGCCTTTTTTGATGTCCGACCTTCTGACGTTAATCTTCCAGTCCTCAATCCACAAATGGGACGGTCTGTCGATTACCTTCCCGTTCTGCATCTTCGTGATATGCAGTGCTTTCGTCAACACCGCAGGTCCTCGAAGAACGCGAAAGGGTCTGCAGTTTCTGTCAACGAGTACTCCCGCGCGGATCAGCACGGCAGACGGTCGGCGTTCTTTGTCTGTCACCGCATTAAGCATCCAGTGCATCCCATAGACGAAGTACACGTACCAGATGCCGCCGCGTTTAAACATCGGCGCGTTGCGTTTTGTTTTGCCGCGCGAGGCATGAGACGCCTTGTCGCCAGACCCTTCGTACGCCTCGGTTTCGGTGATAATGCAGTAGTACGTTCTTCTTCCTATCCGCCGCGCCAAAACTTTTCCCAGAAGCAGGGGTGCTACGCGCGTACTTAAGTGCATGAAGAATGACGGTAAAAGAACTTTTTTTGTCCGCATAGAAATGACTATTTGGCCCGCTTCAAGCATACCCGACTCATATCGTTACACAAAGACGTGACGCGAAAGATATTTGACGACAAGGTAATACAATGGTATAGCATTATCCAGAAAGGAGAGCGATCATGAGCCTCGTCACGGAGGAAGGACGCACGGTGGAATTTCAGAAAGGTTTCCGCCTGGTGTGGGACGAGAGGGCACGCGCTGTCCTTGTATGCCCACATCCTCATCCTGCCGTCAGAGTCCACTTCGGAAACCCCGGCAGGATGGGTGACAACAAGCTCAGGATGAACTGCATCCGCTCGCCGCAGGACTTCGTCGAGATCGCTACCCTGATAGGGCATCTCACTGGGTTCGCGCCGAGGATGGAGAACCACGGAGAGGATTACTGCACTTTCGTTTTTGAGTAGCGTTCACACCGCTCGCAAGCATCCGCGCCGGAAGCAGCCGGCGCGTTTCTTTTTTACAAGCACGGTTACAAACTAAGCGTTCCATTTGCTCTGAGCGGATGTTTCTTCCCCCGCACATGATCAATGTACGCCGCCGCCGCAATCATCACGGCGTTGTCCATACAGTACCTCATCGGCGGTACAACGACGGGAATCGACAGCCGTACATCGCGCACGGCTCGGCGCATCATTCTCACGAGCGTCCTGTTCGCCGCCACGCCTCCGCCGACGACGATCGTTCTTGCACCAAACTCGCGCGCCGCACGCGCCGTCTTTTTAACCACTACATCAAACGCCGCGCGCTGAAACGACGCCGCTACGTCAGCTTTAATCGCATCGCTATGGTCGCGCACGTAGTACAGCACCGCCGTCTTGAGTCCCGAATAGCTGAAATTGTAGTTCTTCTGATGAATCATCGGGGAAGGAAACGGAATCGCGTCTGGGTTGCCCGAGCGCGCAAGTTTTTCCAGCGCCGGTCCGCCGGGGTACCCAAGTCCCAGCAACCGAGCCACCTTGTCAAACGACTCACCAGCCGCATCGTCAAGCGTCTCCCCCAGTTTCTTGTACTCATTCAAGTTTTTCATCAGCGCAAGAATCGTGTGTCCCCCGCTGACAATGAGCGCAATTGCGGGAAACAACTTTCGACTCGTTTTTTGTCCCAGCAAAAAACTGTACAAATGTCCTTCCAGATGACTGGCACCAATGAGCGGTTTCTTCCACTTTGCGGCGAGTTTCTTTGCAAACTCAATTCCGGTCCAGAGCGCCGGCTCCAGCCCGGGACCGACAGTGACTGCAATCACATCAATACTCTTAACCTTCAATGTTCCGCTTACGACTCTACGCAAAAGTATCGGTAAATTCCGAATGTGTTCTCTTTTTGCAAGCGACGGCACCACGCCTCCAAACGGAGCATGAACTTTCACCTGCGACGCGACAACGCTTTTAACAACTGTAAACCGGGGACGTGCGAGCCCTCCCCGTGCTTCCACAATCGCCAGAGCCGTTTCGTCACAACTCGTTTCTATGGCTAAAATAGTCATGTTCCGACTTTCAACTTTTCACTTTTAACTTTTTACTTACCTGTGCTTCGGCGTTACCCAGAAATCCAGCCGCCATTTTCCCGAAAGAGCCAGCCGCGTCTGGGCCTCGAGCGCCGGAATCGAGCCAAAAATAATCAGCGTCAGAGGCATCAGAATCCACGAAATCAGGTACCACACGGCGTTTATTTTTTTGAGCCGCTGGGATTTAGGCGGGAGCAGCATCAGAGACAGAACCGCGGAGAACACGATGCCCAGCGACGCAATGGTCATAATCCAGCGCGTCACGTCCGGAAGGTTGTACGCCAGCACCGTGGTGCGGAACGCGCTGCCGCCCGCAATTACCGGAAGCCAGCCGAGCGCGAATATGATGAGCGCATTGGTCGCCCACGAGTGAAATCCTTCAACGACCACAAAACTCCAAAAACGTTTCGTGCGGCTCGGAATGTTGTTGCTGGCACGGAATCCGGACAGCAGATACGCGATGTTTTCCGCTCCCCATCCCCACCGCCGCTGCTGTTTGTACAAATTTTTGAGCGTTTGCCAGAACGCCGGTGCCGCATTCGCGTCCATCGATACCGGGTACAGGAGCGGCACGGCGCGCCAGTCGCCTCCGTAATGGATGAAGCACTGCCAAAATATCCGCGAATCTTCCGACACCATATGCGTCTGCCAGAATCCGATGTCCACCAGCGCCCGAAACGGCATCGCGTGAGATGAAAACGTCGTGAGCCGCTCGGGGCGCGACTGCTGCATCAGATGCCAGAACGTTGAGGAGAATCCGATCAGCCGTGCCAGCGCCGGCGCCTGGTAGATATTGTTAAGAAACAACGGCACCGGCTGGAAGCTTGAACGCAGCGGTTTTTCGGCGGTCAGAAATTTATACGTGAGAATACCAAAGTATTCCGGATACACCTGCGTGTCCACATCAAACACGGAGACAATGATGTTTTTATAGGGAATACCAACCGGGTCTATCAGTTGTTTTTTTACAACCTTTGCCGCCCATGCCTGATTTGAACCCTTGCCGGAGAGCTCCCCTTCGATGTCCGCGGGATGCGTGGTGACAATAAAGTGTCCGAAGCGTTCTTTGTACACATCGGTTATGCGCCGCGCTGTTTCCTGCGTACCTTCACCAGCCCGTTCCTCGGTCGCCAGTACCACAATCAGTTTTTTCAAGGGATAGTTTGCCTGTATGAGCCGCTCAAACGTCTCGCTGACCACCGTATAAGGTTCCGCGTACATCGGAAGTATCACCAGGTGCCAGAGATTTTTCCAGCGCGGTGTGGTATTTGGATTTTCCTCAAGCCGCACTCGCCAGTCGATCGAAAGGTTCGCGCGCATCGCCGAGAAACTCAAGCGCAGGTGCAACGCAAGATACACGGTCTTGAGAAACCAGTAGAGGTCAAAGAGGATAATGAACACCGCCACCGCAACCGGAAGGAACATCGACAGCACGGCCAACGCAATCAGCGTTG
>CAYGZT010000024.1:0-30862 GCA_964354445.1 uncultured Candidatus Saccharibacteria bacterium | reverse complement strand
GACCGTTGCGTCGTTTTATATCATCGGTGATTTCAACTGGCGCCATAATGTGGCGGGCAGCCCTCACCTCTACTGGTTCGTGGCGCTGCTGTTTACGCTGGGCGTTGCGGTCGGATGCGCGCGTGTGTTCAAAAAGCGACTGGAGGCGCATGAAAAATTGCTGTTCTGGACCGCGCTGGTATGGATTGCCGTGGCGGCGTTGCCGGTGGTCATTTCTAACGAAGGCATCCCGCATGCGCTGCGCAGTATTCTGATGATTCCGCCGGTGTTCATGCTTGCCGGATTGGGAGCTCTCTGGGCGTATGAGGCGCTGTGCAGTCGCATAAAGCCGCAGGTGCTTGCGATGCTTGTCGGATTTGTCGTTGCGGTGCTTGTCGGTCAGGTGCACGCTCAGTATTTTGTACGGTGGGCGTCCAATCCTCATGTCGCCGATGCTTTCGCATCCCGATACGCAGAGATCGGACGTGAAATCAACACCACCACGCCTGCCATCGCCAAATACGTTATCGTCAACGTCTCAGGCGTTGACGTGCGGGGTATTCCCATGCCGGCACAGACGGTTATGTTCATTACCGATACGTTTTTGCCCCAGCAGCAGAAAGAAAAGAATATAACGTACGTACTTGACGATACAGCGCCGCAGACGAACAACGGGCTGATTTTCTATCTCGAACAGAAATAAAAGCGGGATTCTTACGGAAGAAATCCCGGCTACACCGGTGGCTTTTGGATATAACCCTCAGGCGCCGTGACGGATGAGCATCACATCACCATCCTGCACGACATATTCCTTTCCTTCGGTTCTGATCTTTCCCTTTTGGCGGGCTTCATTCCATCCGCCTGTATCAACCAAATCTTTCCAGAAGATGACCTCGGCGCGGATGAACTTTGTCTCGAAATCGGAGTGAATTTCCCCCACTGCCTGCTGCGCTTTGGTGCAGCGCTGAACGGTCCAGGCGCGCGCCTCGTTCTCGTTGAAGGTGAAGAAGCTGATGAGACCAAGAAGTTGGTAGGCGGAGGCAATCAAAGTGGTCAAGTCAGGCGTGCCGTCAAGATCGGCGATGATCCAGCGGGATTGCAGGGAGGTTATCTTGTCTTTAACCTTCTGTCCAACATCCTGCTCGCTTCCGTTAAGAAGATAAAGCGTCGGTTTTGCAGTCAGGAGGTTTAGATGTGCAGTTGTTGGTGCGCGGGAGATTTCTTTCTCCAAAAAGTAAACAGGTGTTTGAGCATCAAGCGCCGCTTCAAGTTTTCGCATCAACTCCAGTTCTTTTGTCTTTTCCTTGTTACCGCCGCGCGCCTCTTCTTCAAGTTTATCAGTCGTCTTTTTGACCGTCTCAAGATCTTTGAAGATTAATTCTGCATTGACGATGTCAATATCGTGAATCGGGTCAACTGACTGTTCAATGTGTACGATGTCGGGTTTTGCAAAACATCGCACCACGTGGACGATCACGCTGACATCGCGGATGTGCGAGAGAAACTGATTGCCCAGTCCCTCTCCTTTATGAGCATTTTTAACAAGACCGGCAATGTCGTAAAACTCGACGACAGCGGGAATTTTGTTCGGCGTCTTTGTCACGCGCACCACCGCGTCCAGTCGCGGATCGGTAACTGGCACGATCCCCACATTCGGGTCGATGGTGACGAACGGATAGTTTGCGATGTGAACCTCGTTATGGGTCAGGAGTTTAAAGAGCGTGGACTTGCCCACGTTCGGCAATCCCACAATGCCGATGGAAAGCTTCATGTGTACGCGAACGCAGCTACTTCAATTTAATCCGAAAGAACTTTGTTTTCCCGGCGCGTATGGTACACTCGGTAACACGCTCATCGGGCGAGAGTTCTTTTTCTTCAGGGCTGACCATGCGCACACCACCTTGCTCAAAAAGGCGGCGGATTTCTGACTTGCTTTTGAATTCTCTGCTCTGTTCCAGCGCCGCAGTAGTCGTTGTTCCTTCACTCACAGTAATTACGCGGATGTCGCTGTCGTACACTCCCTTAGAAAAACGGTTCTCAAATTTCTCGCGTTCTTTTTGTCCCGCGTACAAATCCTCTGCCTCGATAGCAACGAGAAATTGGGCGAGCTGTTTCTTTGTCTCCATGGGATCGTCGGTTATCAGCTTGTAGAGCGCCCCAAGCTCCGAAGCGCGAATATCGGTAAATGCTTTATAGTAAGGTTCAATAAGCCGGTCGGGAATGGACATGATTTTTCCGAATTTATCCTCGGCAGGAGCTCTCACGGCGATATAGTTGTTGTAGGACTTGCTCATTTTTTTGCCGTTTCCCGATATCCCCTCAAGCAGCGGCGTGCAGAGCGCGACTTCCGGCTGCTGATTGTGCAGTGCCATCATCTTGCGGGTATGCGCAAAATTCAGCAGTTGGTCGCGTCCGCCCACCTCAATATCGGGCTCCAGCACGAGCGAATCGATACTTTGAGCGTGGCTGTAAAGAATCTCCGCTACCGGGAGCGCCTGTCCCGACTCCATTCGTTTCCGGAAATCTTCCCGCTGCAAAACCTCGGCAAGATTGATTTCTTTGAGATCAACCAGAACGTCTTTGAGTTTCCGTTTCGAAAGCCATCGTGAGTTGCGATGATGCTTGATGCGCCTGGTATTTATGTAGACACCAATCTGGGCAAGATATGTTTTTAAATTTTTCTTTATCTCCGATTCCAAAAGGGCCGGTCGCTCCAAGCTCTGTCCGCTGGGATCTCCGATGAGAGCGGTGAAGTCGCCGATAACCAGATCGATATGGTGTCCGGCTTTCTGAAATTGCCTCAGGAGCATGATGGGCAGCACGTGTCCCAAGTGAACGTCCGGTCCCGTCGGATCGATGCCGAACTTAATTTTCAGATGCCGGACTTGAGCCAGTTTCTTTTCGAGTTCTTCAAACGTGATTGCCTGCTCGATCTTCGGCTTGAGGTAGTCAAGCAGATCTTGGTCGCTTAGATGCCGCCAATCCTCAAAGAAACGCTCAAACAGCGTTTTGGCAAGCGTCGCAGCGTCGGCTATGGAATTTGTCTGCATAACGTCATTGTAGCGCGCGCGGAAGTCAAAAAAAAGTCCGAGCCGGCAGTCGGATGGTCATATACCGCTGCTGAGCGCTTCGTTAATCTCGTTTAGGATTTCGAACGGCAGCGCCTCACGAGGCTTGGTTTGTCCCGGATATCTCCATGTCGATATGATTACCACTCGCTTTTGCTTCTCTTCCTGCATTTTCTCAACGGCGTACATAACCCAGATTTCCTGGCTCCACATTCTTTTGCCGTTGCGGACTTTGATGGACGGCGGCTGCATCACCGCAACCGTTGCGGGAGCAATACCCTCTTCGGTTCGCAGAGGGCTTTTAATGACACGACGCACACGCGCCTCGGAAAGACCGTAGAAACGCATTTTGAACTGCGCGTGCTGTGTCCAGCGGTACAGCGTGCTCCGTAACGGGATGGAATCGGCCGAGCGTTGCCTTGCCCGTGCTTTTGAGAGTGTTTTTGTCAGATAGCTCATGCTCGGTTTGTTTGCTTTCCTATAGTATACTATACCGTAGTTATTCGTTTTTATATTTTTTGCATCTTTCTCTATGTCACAAAATCTTTTTTCGGGAGTAAGCCGATTTGCTGCACTCTGCGTGCTGGGAATTATGAGTGTGGGCGTGTTGCTCCTGATGCTTTCGGTTGCCTTTCAGGAGTCGGCTATTATGGACGAACTCGCGCATATCCCTGCCGGCTACGGCTACGTGCGCTATCTTGATTTTCGTCTCAACCCCGAGCATCCCCCGCTGGTCAAAGCTCTCGACACCCTTCCTCTTCTCTTCGGCGGGTTTTCATTTCCGACCGAGAATAACGCGTGGACCAGCGACATCAATGCGCAGTGGGCAATGGGCGATCTCTTTATATATCACAGCAATCCCGGGCGGGCGGATGAAATCATTTTTTGGTCCCGCATCCCCTCGATCATATTGACGCTCATATTGTTGGTGTTCGTGTATATATGGGCGCGGGCGCTGATGGGTTCCTGGTGGGCGCTGGCACCGGCATTTCTGACGGCATTCTCCCCCCATATTCTTGCGCACGGTCATTATGTGACCACCGATATCGGCGCGACGCTGGGTTTTTTCATCGGTCTGTACTTTTTTGTCCGGTTTCTTGAGAACCAGACGCCCACACGGCTCGTGTGGGCCGGCGTTTTCTTCGGCATTGCGCAGTTGATGAAGTTTTCGGTCGTGCTGCTGATTCCGCTGTGTGTCTTTCTCGCGTTGGTCCATTGGCTGGTTCGCGTCCGCGAACGCGGCATCCGATTTTTCTCCTGGCATATACTGAAGTCATTATGGAAATACGTGCGATCGCTGCTTTTGATTTTTGTTATCGGTTTTGTCGTCGTGTGGGCGGTGTATGCGCTGCTGACACTTAACTATCCTGCAGAGCGCCAGCGATCCGATACCGAATTTACACTCAACTCGTTTGCAAAAGGACCCCAACCGTTGTCGGTGGCATGCAATCCCACCTCTTTTTCTCCAAGATGCCTTGCGGAAATTAACGTATGGATGGCGGATAAACCGATTGTAAGAGGTCTGGGACAGTATATGTTGGGAGTTTTGATGGTACTGCAGCGGTCGGCGGGGGGGAATACGGCATACTTTTTGGGCAACATCGGGGCAGGCGGCTGGTGGTACTACTTTCCGGTGGTATTTTTGCTCAAAGAGTCATTGCCGGCGCTGTTAATTGCGGGTGGAGGGTTTCTATTGGCTCTGTGGCGGCTTTTCCGCAACCCCATGCGACGCTCGCTTTCCGAGCGCTTGTCCGGGTATGCGGCAATCAACTTTTCCGAACTTGCAATGGTATCACTTATCGTCCTCTACTGGACATACAGCATCAAGAGTCCTCTGAATATCGGGTTTCGGCACATTTTACCGACGATTCCCTTCATGTACATCCTGGCTATCGGGTCGGTGCGTCGCTGGATTGTTGATCAGGCGAGAGAGAGAAGCGTGTCGTTGACCGGATTTTCGCGCGCGCTGCGGGTCCTAACCGCGCAGTCGGTGAAGTCGGTTGTCCTGTTGTTTTTGGGAGTATGGGTGCTTGTCGAGACACTGCTGGCATATCCGTACTTTTTGTCGTATTTCAACGAGCTTGGAGGAGGAGTGTGGGGAGGGTATCGATATGTGACGGATTCGAACTACGACTGGGGGCAGGACCTTAAGCGGCTGCGGAATTACGTTGAGCAGAACGGCATCGAAAAGATAGCCGTTGACTATTTCGGCGGAGGCGATGTCGAATACTATCTCGGCAGCCGCGCCGCTATCTGGTGGCCAAAGAAGAACAAAAATCCTCTTGACGAGGGCATCGAGTGGCTTGCGGTGTCCGCAAACGTCATTCAGTCGGCAAAAGCGACTGCGGAACCAGGATTCGAAAAATCATCGAACGAGTATCAGTGGCTGACGCACGCCGATGCTCCCTACGCCAGAGCCGGGACGTCGATATTCATCTATCGGCTGCGGTAGAAATTTCCTTCTCTGCGGCAGCACGAACCAGAACAACGCTGCCAACGCAATCCGATAAACGCCGAATGGAACAAAGGTGTGCGGCGAGCATCAGATGCCTTGTAGAAGAAATGGGAAGAAACTCCGTGATTCCCTCGACGATACTCAAAAAAACCGAGTCGGAAAGGCCCATGCTATTTGAAATACACCCTGTTTTTTACGCTCAAGTCGATGTACTCAAGATTCGGGAATGAACTTTTGAGTTCTTCGAGGGGTTTGAGTGCAAACAAAGCGTTCTCGCGCAAACTGAAGATGAATGTGGGATATGCCGGGTCCGCGGTGCGTACTTCCTCATATTGCGATACTTCTCGAATCAGTGTTTTGATGCCGATGCCGGAGAGTTCCAACAGATTATAAATGGATGCCAGATTACTTGCCTGCTCGGCTGGAAGCACTTGAGTTCCGGCCGTCACGGCGGTGCCGCTGCGGTCGATAACTTTGTTTATCAGCGCTCCCTGAGCAATAGGGCCTTCGAGAAACGCAATGCCGTTGCGGTCAAACCACCAGCACGCATGCGGCTCGGAAGCGGCGGGAGGCTGGACGCACCAGAGGCCGTAGCGTTCCCGTTCCGTGACGGTAAAGAACACGCGTCTGGAAACGGTATCAACGGTTACCCTCAGGCGCTCTAGCATGGGGTATGACATCGTCAAATCCTGCTCCGTCCGTTTTTGATTGAATTTTGCAAGAATAATGTTGTTGTCGTTGAAGACAATCCGCTCCCACAGATTTTTTCGGTTCAGTTGCTGACCTGCCGCATTCGCGAGCTGCGGGGCGAGTATTGCCGAGGACGGTTCGACGAAAACGCCTTCTATCTGGAATAGAGAGCTGCGCACGAGTGCGACGCAAGCTCCGCTGCCGCCGACAAGAACCACGAGTGCGACAATCAAAAAAAGACGCCGCCTTCTGCGCCGTTTCACTTCTTCTTTAAGCATGCGCTGATAGTCAAGCATGAGATAGTGATGCAGGTTATCCGATCTTTTTGAAGCCGGTGTACTTTCTGAGTTTGCGGGGGACGATGACGCTGCCGTCTTTTTGCTGGTTGTTCTCCAGGATGGCGATGATGGTTCTTCCGATGGCGAGGGCGGTTGCATTGAGCGCATGGACGTGTTCGGTCAGACCGCCCGTGCGGCGGACTTTCGTGTTAATGCCGCGCGTTTGGTAGGTGGTGGTATTGGAACAGGATGCGACCTCGCGCCACAGCCGCTGTGAAGGAATCCACGCCTCAATGTCAAACTGACGGGCGTCGGTTGACCCGAGGTCGCCGGTGCAGATTTCAACAACACGATACGGAACGTCAAGCCCTCCGAAAATTTTTTCCTGCAAGGAAAGCAGGTATCGGTGTTCCTCTTCCGATTTCTCCGGCAAAGAGAACGAGAACATTTCGACTTTATCGAACTGGTGGACGCGCAGAATTCCTCGCATGTCTTTGCCATAGCTTCCGGCTTCCCGCCGGAAACATGTCGAGAAACCGACCATGCGTTTGGGGAGTTCTCCTTCCGTAAAAACCGTGTCCATATATAACGGTCCCAGCGTGTGCTCGGCACTTCCCGCAAGATAGAGGTTGTCTTTGGAAAGATAATATCGTTCCTCTTTTTGCGATTCGCTCAATCGTCCCATTCCTTCATACACGTCGCTGCGAATCATGACCGGCGGGATAACCGCCTCGAATCCTTCCGCGGTGAGCATGTTGGCGGCGTACTGGATAAGCGCGAATTCCATTAAAGCTCCCGCACCTTTGAGGTAAGAAAATCGCGCCCCCGCAACGCGTGCGGCCTGTTTGACATCGATGATGCCCAGCGTCTCTCCCAGATCGAGATGGTCTTTGGGAGTAAACGGAAACGAAGGAATTTTACCGACGGTCTTTGAGATCTTGTTGTCCGATGCGTCTTTCCCCTCCGGAACGTCTGCAAACGGAAAGTTTGGAAACTCGAGCAGGAGTGCATGTCGAGCGTGCTCGAGCTCTTCAAGCGCTTTTTGCATTTCTTGTATCTGCTCTTTGGTGCGTTTGGCTGCGTCAATGTCTTTACGGGCGCCCAAGTCTTTCTGAGTATGCCTGAGCTCTTGTAATTCGGAAACTGTTTTACGCCACTGCTCGTCGATGCGCATAAACTCGTCAAGAAGCGATGTTTTCAAACCGCGGCGTGCAAGCATTCGGGCGGTTCCTTGCGGATCTTTTCTGATCAGTTCAATGTCAACCATAAAGTTCGATCAACCCTTCTGTTTCATGGAAGGGAAGAAAATAATTTCTCGAATTGGTTTGTCCGCAAGTACCGCAAACAGCCGTTCTGAAAATCCAAAACCGGCTGCGGGAGGCATGCCGTACTCGAGCGCCTCTAGAAAATTCTCGTCGGGTCGCTGTGCCTCTCTATCCCCCGCTGCCCGCAGCGCCGCCTGTTCCTCAAAGCGTACTCGCTGGTCAAGCGGATCGTTGAGCTCCGAGAAACCCTTACCCAACTCCGTTGTGCATGCCATTACCTGCAGCCGCTGAACCGTATCGGGATTTTCGGGAAGGCGTTTGGCAAGCGGCTCCAGTACCGTGGGAGGGTTAATCAGAAAACATGGTTGAACCAGCGACGGCCGCACGGTTTTTTTGAAGATAAGGTCAATCAAACGCCCTTTCCCCATCTGTGGCTCAACGCTCAGTCCCAGCGACAGGGCTTTTTTAGCCAGTTCCTGACGAGATGCTTTAAGAGGATCAACACCGTTTTTTTCTTTGAAGATGTCAACGTAATTAATCGTCTTCCACGGTTTTGCCCAGTAAATTTTCTTTCCTTCCCACGTCAGCGTTGCGGTGCCAAATGTTTTTTTGATCGCAGATTTGTACATTTGCTCCACAAACTTCATCAACATCGTATAGTCGGCATATGCCCAGTAAAACTCGCACTGCGTATAATCCTGCAGATGTTCCGCGCTGATTCCTTCATTGCGGAAAATGCGTCCGATTTCGTAGATTTTTTCAAATCCCCCCACCAGCATTTTCTTGAGCGAAATTTCGAGCGAAATCCGCAGATAGAAATCCTCGTCGAGCGCATTGTAATGCGTGACGAACGGTTCCGCCTCCGCTCCTCCGGGCGTTGCTTCCAGCGTGGGTGTGTCGACTTCCAAAAAGCCCGCCGCGTTCAAAAACTCTCTGACCGACGACCAAAAGCGGGCCTTTTGGACAAAAAGTTCTCTTGTGTGCGGGTTGACAAGCGTATCCACATAGCGTTTGCGCAATCTCAATTCTTCGTCGCGCAAGCCGTAAAAATCGCCGGGGAGAGGTCTCAGTGATTTTGTCAGCAGCACCAGTGTTTTTGCGTCGACGCTTTTTTCTCCTCGCTTGGTCAGAAACGCCGTGCCGCTGACCTGCACGAAATCGCCGATGTCAAGAGTTTTTTTGAATGTTCCGAAAGTTGCAAGAGCGTCACTGCGCGCCACTGTTTGCATCCGACCGCTTACATCTTCAACCTCGAGGAACATAATTTTCCCCTGATCCCGCAACCCTCGGACGCGTCCTCCAATCGTCACGGCTGTGCGAGAGCGGGACAGACGGCCGAAGTTTTTAAGCACGTCGGCAATCGGCGTTGTTTTTTTGACACGCGCCGGGTACGGATCAATTCCCTGCGATCGCAGATATTCAAGCTTCTTTTTGCGTTCCCGGATGATATCTTCGAGCATGGAGCGGTTCTTGTCTAACCTCCTTTCAGTATAACAAAAAAACGCTCCAAAAGAAGCGCGGCACGTTTCCTATTTCCCGACGCTATTCGATGTTGAGGATGGTGTATTCCACCTTCTTTCCTTTGGGCGTTATGACTCCCACCATTTCTCCCGCCCGATGCCCTAGCAGTGCTTTGCCGATGGGCGAAACGTTTGAAATCTTGTTTTGAGAAGGGTCAGTTTCCTCCGATCCGACGATGGTGAGCGTGATTTTTCCCGTTGCAGACGATTTAACCGTTACGGTGGAGCCGACCGTGACCGTTTCCTTGCTTCGGGATTTGGTGATGATGCGGGCATTCTTGGTCAGTTGTTCAAGCTCAAAAATCTCCCGTTCAAGCTTTTCCTGCTCCTCTTTGACGTGAGCGTATTCGAAGTTTTCGGAGAGATCCCCGTACTCTTTGGCTTTCTTGAGACGTTCTGCAATTTCAAAACGGCGTGTCGTTTTCAATTCCTGCAAACGTGTTTGCAGCTCTTCGAGTTTTTCTTTGCTTACGTATACCTGCGGCATGAAGCACAGTATTTTATAACCAACGATTGGGCGGAACTATACCCGTTCGGGCTCGTAAAGTCAACATTACGATCCATCGGCAACGGGAGTGAGAGCGTATCGCTTACGCTTGAAGCGCCACCAGATTCTGACGACCTCAACCAGCACGGCAAGATACCCGCTCGGCTTAACAAGAGAGAACGCGCTGTTCTTCCATGTGACGGGGGCCTCTTTGATTTTGAATCCCTGTTTGCGTGCAAGTGATAACACTTCAACGTCAAATCCCCAGCCGACGATCGTCATCTTTGGAAAGATTACCGCCACGGCCCTTTCGGAAAATATCTTGAACCCGCATTGCGTATCTTTGATGCCGGAAAGAAGCATAAGTTGGATGAAGAGGTTGCCCATATTGCCCAAGAGCCGCCGATACCATGGCTGCGGCGGTTCGAGACGAGCTCCCTTGACATCGCGTGATCCGATGACGACGTCATACCCTTCTTTGAAATAATGTTCCATCGAAAAGAAGTGTGTAATGGACGTGGAATTGTCGGCGTCGGTGAACAGGCGAATTTCTCCCTGTGATTCCAGCATTCCTTTTCGTACCGCGGCGCCTTTTCCCTGAGTAGTGCACTCGATAACTTTGGTGTTTTTCATCAAGGACGCCATCCGCTGGGCGACTGCGACCGTTCCGTCGGTCGAATTATTGTCCACCACGATAATCTCGTATGGAAATTTTACTGCTGCAAGATGCTTATCGATGTCGATCAGCGTCAGCGGCAACCGCTTAACCTCGTTATATGCGGGGATAATGACCGAAAGGTGAGGTTTTTTTACCTTCAATCCCGTTTTCATATGTGATGTGTTATATCTTCAGTATAACCCAGAAATATCCCATAAAAAAGAGAAGACGCTTGAGAGGCGCCCTCATTCAATGAGCGAGATGCGATTGATGGTGTACAGGAAGTAGAGCGTCCCCGCCGTCCATATGCCGGCGACGACGAGCACTGCGGCGAGCGGCGACAGTCCCATTGTTTGCAAAACGGCAAAAACGATAAGCGTTGCCAGAAAAACCACGACCGTCATACGACCCCCTTTCTTTAAGGCTCGTCAAAACCTTACCCCGCTTATTGGCCTATGTCAATGTGCGGTGAGAATAACGGTTCCGTTCTTTGTAATGGCGACAGTATGTTCAAAGTGAGCAGCCAGCGAACCGTCAGCGGTTACATAGCTGTCATCTTTGTGGCGGATGGCACGTTCGCTTGAAAGAGAGAGCATGGGTTCGATGGCAAGAACCATACCGTCCGTCAGATCCGGGCCCATGCCTTTCCTGCCGAAGTTGAGCACGACGGGATCTTCGTGAAGCTCATAGCCGACGCCGTGACCGGTGAGATTTTTGATCACCTTCAGTCCGTCTTTGTGTGCGCGGCGCTCTATAGCCCATCCAATATCGCCCAGTGTCTTTCCCAGCTTTGCGGTTGTGATCGCTTCTTCGAGTGCTTTTTTGGTTGAAGTAATGAGAGCTCGTGCTGCAGGTGGCACCTTTCCGACGGCGACCGTAAATGCCGCGTCGGTGATGAGTCCTTTGTAGGTTATTCCCATGTCTATGGAAAGAACATCACCGTCGCGCAGGGCGTAGTCGGTGGGAAGACCGTGGACGATAGTGTCGTTGAGTGACGCACACAGCGCCGCTGGATACGGTTTTGACGATCCTTCCGGTTGATAACCCAAAAAAGAGGGATGTGCATCAAATTCTTTTGCTTTTTTACGCGCCAGCATGTCCAATTCGGACAATCGGACGCCTGGAGCAATACGGCTCTTTAATTCTCCCAAAATGATCGCCAGAATACGCCCCGATTCTTTAAGAACTTCGAGTTCCTTTTTTGATTTGCGGTGAATCATTTCGGATTTGTAGCACGTTCCCCAAAACACCTAGATCTGGGCATCCAGCACCGACTGGATCGATGCAAATACCTCAAACGGCATGGGTGCGGCGTCAATCTGATGGACGGCATAGCCGCGTTTTTGTATCTCACCAATCACCGGAAGCGTTTGTTTCTCGTATTCTCTCAAGCGTTCCTCAATGACATCAGGTTTGTCCAGCGTTCTGGTTCTTAAAATTCCGCCGCAAAAGGGGCACTGCACAAGATCAAGTTTTAAAATTCCCAGAAGAGGAGTTGCACACACCGAGCATATCTTTCGCGTACTGTTGCGTTCCACGGACGTCTGACCGGCGACGATGAAGTGAAACACGACAACATGTTCCTTGCCGTATGCGGCTTCAAGCACGTTACATACACCGGGCGTTTTATCGTCACCAATCGTTTCGTACACGGTCCGCGGGTTGCCGCTGAAGATGACACTTACGTTTGCATTTGAGTAGTTGAGGATTTTTTGCTGAAGCACGTTGAGTACGAACGGCGGAGACACGAGTTCACCGGTTTCAAAGTTTTTCTTTTCTTTTTGGAGTTGGGGGTCGTTTTTGCTCTTCTCTTCCGAGTAAAAAAGTCCCTCAAGGTATCGCCCCATGTCAAAGTGGATTGCATCATAGTGCTGTGCAGTCAGCTGTGCCTGCGTTCCTTTGCCCGAGCCGGGCGGACCGATAATAATGATCGCTTTTTTGTGGGAAAAGTGTTTCGCCATATACAGATGATACCACACGCATGATGAATGGCGCAAAAACGGCCCCGCTCAGCGAGGCCGTTTTCTTGACCGTAGTTTATTGTTGCTACTCGAACCCCTCGTACTCCCGCATTACCAATTGAGCGTTGATTTGTCGCAGAATCTCGAGCGCGACGGAAACGACAATGAGGAGCGCCGTGCCGCCGATGGTGAGTATTTGAATGCCGGTCGCCATGCGGGTCAAGTTGGGCAGGATTGCAATCAATCCCAGAAAGATTGCCCCCCACAACGTGATGCGTGCGATAATCCGTGCCAAATATGTCGAGGTTGAATCACCCGGCCTGATACCCAGGATGAATCCTCCTGAACGCTGGAGATTTTTTGCGATTTCTTTGGGGTCAAAGGTAAGAGAGGTATAGAAGTATGTGAAGATTACAACCAGCACAAAGTATAACGCAGCGTACAGGTATTGGTTGGCAAACAGGTTTTGCACCCACGCGGTCATTTTAAGGGAAAACTCCCGTGAAACGATTGTTGACGCCTGCGCAAGAAATTGCGGGAACAGAAGCACCGAAATGGCAAAAATGATGGGAATAACACCCGCCTGGTTGACTTTTAACGGAAGGTAGCTTGATGCGCCGCCGTACATTTTGATGCCGCGCACGCGTTTGGCATAGGTGATAGGGACTTTGCGTTCACTCTCGTTGATGTAGACCACGCCTGCAATAACCAGTAGTGCGATGAAGGCGAACGTGACATACGTAACCAGTGTCGCAGTATCAAACGAAATAGCCAACTTTTGGAGAGTCGTTGGAATGCTTGATACGATACCCGCGAAAATGAGGATGGAAACCCCGTTACCGATTTTCTGTTCGGTGATAAGATCGCCGATCCACACCAACACCATAGTGCCGGCGGTAATAAGAAATGCGTCTCTGAACAATATCAGCGTTGAAACTTGCGGCAAAACTCCCTGCGAAATCAGGATGTTCATAAATCCGTACGACTGCAGAAAGGACATAGGTACCGTCAGATACTTTGAGAAGCGGTAGAATTTCGTGCGTCCCACGATCCCCTCTTCGTAATACATCTCTTTGAGGCGCGGGAAAATCATGGTCATCAGTTGCATGATGATGATTGCGGTGATGTAAGGTCCCACTCCCAGCATGACGATGGAGAGATTGGAAAGCCCGCCTCCGGAGAAAATATTGAGAAATCCGAATAGCTGGTTATTGGCAAAAAACTGCTTGAGGCGCAGCACATCGACGTCAGGAATCGGAATGGCCGCCAGCAGTCGGAATATCAGCAGCCACAGCAGAACAATCAGCACCTTGTTTCTGATATCCTTGATCCGGATGATCTGAAGAATTTTTGCAATCATACTGAAAGGTTAAATGATCCGCCGGCACGCTTAATTTTTTCCTGGGCGGTACGGGATACCGGAATCCCGACAATGTCTTTGGGTGACCTGAGCTCTCCAGAGGCGCAGATTTTTACCTTCGCGTGCATGTCTCTGACAAGATGCCGTTGCACAAGCACCGAAAGCGTGATGACCTTGTCCGGAATGTTATTAAGTTGCCGCAGGTTGATGACAACGGCGGGCTGGTCTTTGGGTTTGTTGCTGAATCCCCGAAGCTTTGGGGTGCGTCGGATTATTTCCCGCTCTGCAGGTTTGATGCGATGTCCGGCGCGAGCCTTCTGACCTTTCTGGCCGCGGCCGGAGTACGTACCGCGTTTTCCGCCTCTGCCGACGCGTTTTTTGCCTTTAGATCTTGTTTTTGGTTTGAGCGTGTGAAGAAACATATCGTTGAAAGCGTTCTTTAGTCTCTTATCTGCTTGAGCGCTTTTACGGTCGCCAGTGCGTTGGTGAGCTTGTTCTTGGTGCGGCCAATTGATTTGGCGGATGCATCCTGTACACCCGCCATCAGAAGGACGGCACGTACCGAGCCGCCAGCGCGCAAGCCCGATCCCTTGGGTGCTGGCTTCAGGATTACGCGCGCGGCGCTGAACTTTGCGCGCGCCTCGTGCTTGAGTGTTGTTCCGGCCAGCGCAACGGTGAATAAGTTCTTTTTTGCCTGATTTCGTGCTTTTTCGATTGCTCGGGCAACATCCATTCCCTTTGCGATGCCGACGCCGACCCTTCCTTTTTCATCACCGATAACCAGCGTGCAGCGGAATGAGAAACGTTTTCCTCCTTTGACCACACGGGCAACACGGCGCAAATCAACGGTTTTTTCCTTGAATTCACTGCGGGGTGCGGCGGTCCGGGCACTGCGGCGTGCACGACTTTGACGCATTGGGAAAGATCGCTTGGGCGCTTCGGCTCCTTCTTTGTTTTGAGGGATGGGCCCTTTGGATTGATACATAATGATGGTTATATCGCCACACCTTTCTTGCGCAATGTGTCGGCAACCGTTTTGATAATGCCGTGGTATTTGTAATAACCGCGGTCGAGCACCGCTGCTTTCACGGCTGCGTCTGAAACAGCGTGTGCCAACCGGTTGATGGCGTCGGCGACGCTCGGTTTCCGTTCGGGCGTGCGTGTCGATGCGCTTGCAATCGTATGTCCTTTCTGGTCGTCAATAAGCTGAAGATATAGGTATCGGTTGCTTTTAAAAATGGTTAATCGCGGGCACTGTGCTGTTCCTCTGATGCGTGATCGAGCGCGTGCTGCCCGGCGCTCTCTTGTTTTATTGCGCATGCGAATGTTTTTCATGTCGTGGCTGTTTTATGCGGTTCCGGTAATTGCTTTCTTACCGGCTTTTCTCCTAATGACCTCGCCGCTGTAGCGTATTCCTTTTCCAAGATAGGGTTCCGGTTTCTTGAATTTTCTGATGCGAGCGGCAGTCTGTCCCACTACACAGAGATCAATCCCCGAAACCGTAATGATATTCTTGTCTACTACTATTGACACGCTCTCAGGGATAGGAAAGCGCACGACGTGCGAGAAACCTATTTTGAGCACGAGATCGCTTCCTTCAACGGATGCTTTATAGCCGACTCCCTCGATTTCCAGTGTTTTGGAAAATCCTTGTGTAACACCCGTCAGTGCGTTGCCGATAAGTGCGCGCAGCGTACCCCAGTTCATGAGAGACTGCTTATTCTTTACAGGAGCGGTCAGCGTGATGGTGTCCGAAGATATATCAACGTGCACTCCTTCAAGAACTTTGACCGCGAGAGTGCCCTTCGGCCCCGAAATGTGAAGTGCGCCGTCGGTTTGAGTGACGGAAACGCCATCGGGAATTTTGAGAGGTCTTTTGCCTATCTTTGACATACGGCGGTTACCAAATATTAAACAGCAACTGTCCGCCCACTTTGTTTTTCCTCGCGTCTGATGACGTCATGATACCCTGCGGCGTCGAGAGAATCGCAGTACCATGTCCCTGTCGGACCGGTTTGAGATCACGATATCCTATAAAGAGACGGCGGGAAGGTTTACTCAAGAATTGCACGCCGTTGATAACTCCCTCGTCGTTATCATACCGCAGCGTGATTTCAAAGTATTTCTTTGCTCCCCGTCCCTTTCGCTCGAACTTTTTTACAAAACCGTGGCGTTCGAGAATCTCCAGCACGTGCTCGTCCATCGTCGAGTACGGAAACTTCAGGCACTCTTTATGTACCCGCTGAATGTTGACAAGTTGTGTGAGAAGATTGATGTACACAAAGATAAGTGATTTTTTTTACCACGATGACTTTCTGATGCCGGGGATTTCACCGCGCGAGGCCATTTCACGAAAACATATCCGACACAGGTTGAAATCGCGCAAATAGCCGTGCTTGCGGCCGCAGCGAAAACAGCGTCTCACAATCCGACTTGAGAACTTTGGCTTCTTTTTTGCTCGTGCGATAACGGATTTCTTTGCCATGTCAGTTCTTTTTCTTTTTGAACATAAAACCAAGCTTGCGATAGAGCACAAGCGCTTCATCGCGGGATCGGGCCTGTGTGACAAGGGTTATTTGGATGCCGAACTCAGTGTTTGAAACGTCTGCGCTGATTTCGGGGAAAACAAACTGGTCGCGGAGGCCGAGGTTGAGATTACCGTTACGGTCAACGTTTTTCAAGTCGATACCGCGGAAGTCCCGGACACGCGGGAGCACGATTGCAGTGACTTTTTCGATAAAGTCGTACATGCGTTTCCCTCGTAATGTCGTTGCAAGACCGACGATCTGTCCTTGCCTTAGTTTAAATCCGGCAATTGATTTCTTTGCGGCTCGCGGTGCCGGCTTCTGGCCGCTTAAAGCCGCCAAATCGCCGATAATGCACGGCAGAATTTTTTCCTCAAACGAGGGCCTTTGTGAAATTTTCCCGATGCCGGTGTTGATAACGACGCGTTCAAGACGCGGTACCGCGTGCCTGTTTTTAATCCCGAGCTCATCAGCCAGTTGGGGAACTATGTGTTGGGTATAGCGCTTGTACAGCGATGTCGTAACCGTATCTGTTTTCATATGTGTGCCGTGCATTTCTTGCAGGTTCGCACGCGTTTTCCCTCAATGCGACTGATGCTCACTCGCACCGCTTTGCCGCACGAAGGACATAGCAGCTGAACGTTGGAAATGTGAATTGAACGCGGAACGTGAATGATTTGTCCTTTTTCGTTGGTTCGTCGGGGTTTGACGTGTTTTTTGTAAACATTGACACCTTCGATCAGCACGCGTTGGCGAGTAAAGATGGATTTGAGCACCTTCCCCGTCTTTCCCTTGTCTTTGCCCGCGATGACGGCAACGGTGTCGCCTTTTTTGATCTTGAAATTGTTCATGGATTGCCTTTGGCACATCACTATACTACTTCGGGCGCCATTGTAAATATTTTTTCAAACCCCCGGTCTCTAAGCTCGCGCGGAATGGGTCCGAAGATACGCGTTGCTCTCGGTTCGTTTTTGTTGTCAACAAGAACGACAGCGTTGTCGTCAAACCTGACGTATGAACCGTCTTTGCGGCGATATGCTTTTTTCTGACGCACCACAACTGCTCTGACGATATCTTTCTTTGAAATCGCCTTGCGCGGTTCCGCAACCCGTACAGAGGCAACGATAATATCTCCGATACGGGCGTAGCGGCGGCGCGTTCCTCCGAGTACCCGAAAGCATCGTACGATGCGCGCTCCCGAGTTGTCAGCAACGGTGAGGATTGAACGTTCTTGAATCATACGATGTCTTCTGATGACGTTTGAGACGGTGGCGACTGATGCGGCGACATCTTTTCGTCTTCCAAATCCTTTTCGACGGATATTGTTTTTTCTGCGCGGGTGACCACGCTGACAATTACCCACCGCTTGTGACGGGACAGAGGTCTCGTTTCTTCAATAATGACGATGTCACCGGTATGGTACGCGTTATGTTCGTCGTGAGCCATAAATCGCCGCGTTACTTTGTAGTATTTCTGGTACCTGGGATGCCGGCGCAGGCGTGTTACGGCAACAACGCGGGTTTTTGACATCGCGTCTGATACCACCGCTCCCTGCAGTCGTCGTATTGTTTTAGCTTTTGTCGTGCTCATGTTCCCCGATGATAGTAAGCGCCGTCGCGATTTCTTTCTTTAGGCTTCGTATGTCTTTGATGTTTGCGGTTTTCCCTGATTTGAGGTCGAACACCAGACGTGCCAACTTTTGGCGCGCCGCATGTACCTGCTGATGCAGTGTGTCAACCGACTTTGCCCGTGTTTCTTTCACCATGCTCTGCTTCATAGGTATTGTCGGTGTTTTTATCGGCTGACGACACGGGTTTTGAGCGGTAGTTTGTGACCCGCGCGCTGGAGTGCTTCAATGGCCGTTTTGGGAGGAAGGCCATCAACTTCAAATAAGATACGTCCCGGCTTTGCAGGAAATACGTAGTACTCTACCGAGCCTTTTCCTCCTCCCATGGTGACTTCAGGCGGTCGTTTGGTGATTGGTTTGTCCGGAAAAACCCGAATCCATATCTTGCCCCCGCGCCGCGTAAAATGGGAGATCGTTTTACGAGCCGCTTCAAGTTGTTTCGAATTGATGTATGCCATACCCAACGCCTGCAGGCCGTATGTTCCAAAGTGCAATTGCGTACCGCGTGTTTCCACGGCCCGTTTTCGCGATCGGCCTTTTTGCATTTTGCGGTGTTTTGTTTTCTTGGGCTGCAGCATATCAGCAAATTATTTTTCAAACACTTCTCCTTTGTAGATCCATACTTTAACGCCGATGGTACCGTAGGTGGTATAAGCGGTTGCGTCTCCGTAATCAAGGTTCGCTCGCAGCGTGTGCAGCGGGAGTTTTCCGTTTGAGAGAGATTCGACTCGCGCGATTTCCGCCCCGTTAAGTCGTCCGGACACCCGTATCTTTGCTCCCTGCACGTCACGGCTCTGCATCACCCGCTCCAGATGTTTTTTGATGGTTCTGCGATACGGGAAGCGTCGCTCGAGATCGGCTGCAATTGATTGAGCGATAATGGGTGCCGACGCCTCGTACCGCTTTATTTCTTCTATTGTCAGATTTAAGGTGATTTTTTCTTTTATGTCATGTGCGATACGAAAGGCATTGATGGTAGATTCCAGAAGTTGGGTCAGTTCTTCAACACCCTTCCCGCCGCGCCCGATAATGAGCCCCGGCCGGGCAGTGCGAATCGTAATACGGATTTTAGCCGCTGCTTTTTCGATGATAATTGAAGCAATACCGGCATGATGTATCTTTTTGTCAATGATGGTGCGGATCATGTGATCCTCTTCCAGCATCGTGCCGAACTTGGCTTTTTTGGGAAACCATCGTGAATCCCAATCTTTGGTGATCCCTATTCGTAATGATGTCGGTCGTGTTTTGTTTCCCATACGGTGCGTATGTTAGCGCAGTTTTGTGTTTGTTTCGTTACACCGACTTCCGCCTGAAAATCCTTCTGATAAATCCTTTGCCGGCAGCCGGGGATTCTGTTTTCGCTTCCACATGCGGCTCTTTTTCATGTTCATGTTTTCGCATATGTTCATCCTTTTCTGTAGGGTGTTTATGTGGTGTTTCCGGTGTTTCTTTCTTCTTCTTCTCTTTTATGGGAAAGATGAATCGAGGAGGTCGTACTTGTGCGGATTCCTGAAGTGTCAATGTAATATGACTTGTCTTCCGTTGGATAGGGGTTGCACGGCCCATGGCGCGAGGCATCCAGCGTGTTGTCATTGGTCCCCCATCGACGCGGATATCTGCAACGGTCAGCGTGTCAGTGTTCAGTTTTTTTGCCTGCGCGCCCGAAATTCCACTCTGCAGAAGTTTTGAAATTGACGAGGCGGCGCGATGCGGCAGTGTTGTCAGAAGTGCGCGCGCATCGTCAACCGAACGTTGTTTGATGAGATCGGCAATGTGGCGAACTTTCCGTGGAGCCATACGCACGTATCGCATTCGCACGGTGATGCGGCCGGTTGAAACATCATGTTGTTGGGCTACTTTTTTTGTCATAGTCATGGCGATGCATTATGACGTCGGCGTCTCTTGTTTCTTCTCTATCTCTCGTTGCATCTTACCGCCGTGGCGGGTAAATTTCCGAGTTGGCGCAAACTCACCGAGTTTATGGCCGATCATTTCCTCAACAATTTTGACTTGAATAAAATCTTTGCCGTTGTGGACCAAAAACGTATATCCTACCATTTCGGGCGAGATGTCGCAGTTTCGCGCCCATGTTTTGATGGGGTCGCCCTCCGGTTTCTGGCGGGACAATTTTTTCTGGATTGATGGAGCAATAAAGGGCCCCTTTTTGGCACTGCGAGCCATATTATCGCTGACGACGTTTGACAATCAACACATTCGACCACTTCTTTTTGTTTCTGGTTCTCCGACCTCCGGTAATTTTCCCCCACGCGGTTTTGGGACGGCGTGTTCCGCGAGGCTGTCGTCCTTCGCCGCCGCCATAGGGATGATCCACCGGGTTCATTGCGGTGCCGCGCACCGTGGGACGGATTCCCATTCCCCTGGATCTTCCCGCTTTGCCGATGACGGCAAGGCGCCAGTCCGGATTAGATACCTGTCCGACAGAAGCAAAACAATCCCATGATACTCTCCTGATTTCCCGAGATGGCACTTTAAGCGTTGTGTAACCGTTGTCGTGTGCGAGCACCTCGGCATATGAGCCGGCGGCTTTTGCGAGACGGCCGCCTCTGTTGGGCTGCATTTCGATATTGTGAACTTGGTAGCCGACGGGAATGTTTTGAAGACGCATACGATTCCCCACGGACAATGGAGCCTTTTCTGAGATTACGATCGTGTCGCCGACGTTAAGACCGAAGGGTGCAAGAATATATGATCGTTTGCCGTTTCGATATGCGCAACGGGCAACGAATGCGCTGCGATAAGGATCGTATTCAATCGATTCGATTTTTGCCGGCACATTAAGCGTCTGTTGCTGAAAATCAACAACGCGATACAGTTTTTTATTCCCTCCTCCCTGGTGACGAACGGTGATGCGGCCCTGGTTGTTACGACCCGCACGAGCGGGAAGCTTCGTCATCAACTTCCTGAAAGGTTTGGTTCGTGACAGAACCGTGTAGTCAACGGAGGTGGTATGACGACGTGATGGTGTTGTCGGGGAATACGATTTCATGGAAGTAGTTTAGCGATTGGTGGCGATATCTATTTTTTGACCCTCTGCGACGGTCACGATCGCTTTCTTGAATTGATGTCTCTTGGACCATACGCCGCGAAAGAAAACCGGCTTTGTTTTTGCGGGAACGACATGCACACCGGTTATCGTGACGTTATAGAGCGCCTGAATCTGTTTTTTGATTTCAGGTTTCTTGGCATGTGTGTTAACCAAAAATACGTACTGCCGCAACGCCGAAAGCCGCATGCTCTTTTCCGTCACCAACGGCTGATGGATAACGCTTGTCTTATCCAAGAAACGTGCACTGGTTTGTTTTGACGGTTCATTGACGTGTTGTACGGTCTTGGACGGTTCAGCGTCTGCCGGCAATTTCTTTGTACTCTTTTTGAACAGTGCCATATTATACGTTTACACCGAATCGTTGTGCGGTTTCTTCCAGTGCCTTTTTTTCCATTACAATATAGTGAGGTTTCAAAAGATCTTGTACGTTGAGCGATGCGGCGGAACAGTACGAGATGCGGCTGATGTTTCGCACGCCACGATGAGCATCCTTGTTTTTTGATGAAAAAACGAACAATCCATGCTTTTGAGGTTCGATAAATGCGCTCAGGTTTTTTAAAACCGCTTTTGTGGTTGTGTGTACAAAATCCATGTCGGTAACGATAGTAAGAGCATTATCGCTGAATTTTTTTGAGAGAACGCTTAACAGTGCCTTTGCTTTCATTTTTTTGTTTATTTTCTTCGCAAACACTTTTTCGTTGCGAGGTCCAAAGGTCACTCCCCCTCCGATCCATAACGGCGAACGGATGGAACCGTGCCGGGCTCGTCCCGTTCCCTTTTGCCTCCATGGTTTTTTCCCTCCGCCGCGAACTTCACCGCGGGTCTTTGTGTGTGCGAGCGGTTGTCTGCGATTAGCATCCTGTGCAACAGTCGTTTGATGAACCAGATCTGCATTCCACGGCACCGCCAAAAGCTTCTGAGGAACTTCGATAGTCTCCGCTTTCTCTTTGCGCATATTATAGACGGTCACCTTTATCATACGCGGTTGTTATTTTTGAATTAGTACCAGTGACCTCGCATTTCCTGCAACCGGCCCCTTGACTGCAATGATGTTCTTGTCTGTGTCAACTGACAGCACGGAAACGTTGTGTCGCGTCACCCGGTTCTGACCCATTCGTCCCGCCATTTTTTTGCCGGGACTGACACGCTGCTGACCGGCGACGCCAATTGACCCCGGTGCCCGATGACGATCTTTCTGACCATGAGTTTTAGGACCGCCGCTGAATCCATGACGTTTCACGACACCTTGAAATCCTCGTCCCTTTCCTAACGACACGATGGTGACGCGATCTCCCGGATTGAACGTCGATACGTCAATAGTTGTTCCAACATCGTAGTGTTCTTCCGGATCCGTCGGTTTAAATTCTCGCATAAATGCGAATGGACCGTTTTGCTTCAAATGTCCTGCCAGCGCTTTGGAAACTTTCTTCTTGGTGCTGTGGTAGCCGACCTGGAAAGCAATATAGCCATCTTTTTGAGTGGTTTTTGCCTGTGTTACCGTAACCGGCCCTGCTTGGATAAGGGTAACGGGAACAACTTTGTTGCTTTCGTCCCACTGCTGCTCCATTTTGACTTTTTTTCCGATCAGAAACGGCATATCTACTCTAAATACGCATAAAACAATGCAAGACACACTGGCCTTGATTGTTTTACCCGACCCGCTTCACGTCTTAGCGTGAGGCGGCCGCAAATAAAAAATCTGTAGAGTAAGGCTGTGCCAGTGTAGCAGACAGCTCCCGATATGTCAACAAAACCGCCCCCAAAATGGGAGCGGTTTTAATTGGTTTGTCTTACATCATCTTTATTTCTACGTCAATACCCGAAGGCAGGCTGAGATTTGAGAGCGCCTCGATAATCTTGGGATCGGGATTGAGAATCTCGATCAAGCGCTTGTGAGTGCGCATCTCAAACTGTTCACGGGAATCTTTATGGACGAACGTGGAGCGATTCACTGTGTATTTGCGCATCTCTGTGGGGAGCGGAATTGGGCCGATGACATCAGCACCGTTGCGCTCAACGGTTTCGATGATTTGACGAGCTGATGCATCAATCAGGCGATGGTCGTACGCCCGTATCCTAAGCCGAAGTTTTCCTTTCTCAAAGTCCTTTTTCCGCGCCATGAGTGCAAGGTGTTCTCGTTTGGAATGCTACTTGGTAATTTTGGTAATCACGCCTGCTCCAACCGTCTTCCCACCCTCACGGATAGCGAAGCGCTGCTTTTCCTCAAGTGCTACTGGCGCAATCAGTTTTACCGACAGTCGCACGGTATCACCGGGCATGACCATCTCGGTTCCTTCAGGCAGAATCACTTCACCGGTAACGTCAGTGGTGTGCAGATAGAACTGCGGTTTGTAGCCCTTAAAGAACGGTGTGTGACGGCCGCCCTCTTCTTTGGTCAATACATACACTTCAGCCTCGAAATCGGTATGCGGCGTGATGGAGCCGGGTTTGGCGACAACCTGACCGCGCTCAACATCCTCCTTTTTGAGTCCGCGCAGCAGAACTCCAATATTGTCGCCGGCGCGTCCTTCATCAAGCAGTTTATTGAACATTTCAATGCCGGTTACCACGGTTTTTTGAGTGTCTCGCAGACCCACAATCTCAATCTCTTCGTTAATTTTGACCACACCGCGCTCGGCACGTCCCGTGACAACAGTACCGCGTCCCTCAATCGAGAAAATGTCCTCAATAGGCATCAGAAACGGCTGGTTGATAGCCCGTTCCGGTTCGGGGATGTATTCATCAAGTGCCTTTATAAGCTCCAGAATTGGTTTTGCCGCATTATCATCAAGTGATTTTACGTCAAGAGCTTTCAGCGCAGAGCCGCGAATGACCGGGATTTCATCACCGGGGAACTCGTATTTCTTAAGCAGTTCGCGTGTTTCCTGTTCCACCAGATCAATAAGTTCAGGATCGCTGACTTGGTCAACCTTGTTAAGAAAGACGATGATACGGGGTACTCCAACCTGACGTGCCAGAAGAATGTGCTCTCGGGTTTGAGGCATCGGCCCGTCGGTTGCAGCGACAACCAGCACCGCTCCGTCCATCTGAGCCGCTCCTGTGATCATGTTTTTGATGTAGTCGGCATGTCCGGGAGTATCGATGTGGGCGTAGTGTCGTTTTTCGGTTTGATACTCGGAGTGGTGCAACGCGATGGTGATTCCGCGGGCTTTTTCTTCCGGAGCGTTGTCAATCTGATCAACGCTCTCCGCCTTGTCGATCAACCCTTTCAGCTTCAGCGTATGCATGATGGCTGCCGTCAGAGTTGTTTTGCCGTGATCAACGTGTCCGATCGTTCCTACGTTGATGTGCGGCTTGGTGCGTTCGAACTTAGCTTTCTCTGCCATAATGGTTAATACTCATTACTGTTAATGAATGATTGATAATAAAAAAGCGCAGACCCTGATATATTAGACAGGAACTTCGCTGATGTCAATTGTCTCGGGGGTTTTGGAGGTATGCGGGACGGTCCCGACTCCTGCCAGTCGTATCGCGGATTCCTCTGCTTCAAAGAGTGGGGGGACAGAAGCCATTTCGATTGATTCTTGCATCTCCGGTTCTGCCTGCAGCGTGGCATCAGTTTCCTGCAGTTGTCTGAGTTGTGAAATTTCGTCTTGCATGCGCCGATATCTGTTCCAAGTCATCGCAACGTATTTCGGACTGCTGTTTCGCGTGATGACGCACGCTTCTTCCCGCTTCAGAATGTGTTTTATCTTGTCGTAAAGGGTCATAGGTGTGTTAGATAAATTCGATAATGGCGCGTTGACTTGCGTCTCCGACGCGATGTTTCGATGTCCGTATGATTCTCAGGTATCCCCCGCTGCGCTCACGGTAGCGCGGGGCAAGGTCATAGTATAACTTCAGGGCGGCGCGTTTCGAAAGACGGGCGATAAGGATTCTCAAGGTGCTGATGGTCTGTTTTTTCGCGAGTGACACCAGTTTCTCAACGGTTGGTTTGAGCTCTTTGGCACGCGCCTCGGTAGTAGCTATGCGTTCGTTTAAGATTAGATGTTGCATCAGACCTCGAAGCAGCGCTCTGCGCTGGCCGCGCATTCTTCCGAATTTTCTTCCTTTTTTGAGATGGCGCATAACACCGGGCGTTTATGATGCTTTCTTTTTTGAGATCTTGGAAAACGCCTCAAATTCGTCAACGATGTCGATGTTTGAAAATACTTCAAGATGATCTTTGAGAATATTTGAGGCTTTATGGATAGCTCGCGAAGGACTGATGGTTCCGTCTGTTTCCACGGTGAGCGTAAGGCGGTTATAGTCCGTTCGTTCCCCAACTCGCATATTCTCGACGGCGTTGTTGACGGTAAGAACGGGTGTGAAAATCGCATCAATGGCAATGGTGCCGATGGGAAGCTTTTCAGCCTTACGCGATTCCACCGGTGAGTATCCCAAACCTTTTTCGACGGTGATTTCCATTTCAAATTCCGCGGTTTTTGAAGTGAGCGTGGCGATGTGCGCGTCAGGATTGACGATCTCAACCTGGCTTGGCGTTTTTATATCGGCACCCGTTACCTCTCCCACCCCCTTCTTTTTCAGTGAAAGTGTCTGGGGTTCTTCGGCATGGAATTCGAAGCGTATTTTCTTCAGGTTCAGCGTTATATCGACAATGTCTTCCAAAACACCCGGAATAGTCGAGAACTCATGCTTCACTCCCTTAATCTTGACCTGCGTGATTGCCGCTCCCGGCAGCGAAGAGAGTAAGACTCTGCGCAGGGCGTTACCGAGAGTAATCCCGTAACCGGTATACAGCCCCTCAATTTCAAAAACGCCCACCGATGCATTCTCGGACTTCTTTTTAATGACAACATTCTTGCTTAGAAAAACGTACTCCATACGCGCTGTGCTATCGTGAATAGTAATCGATGACCAAATTGATGTTAAACGGCACGTCGACTCCGTGAGGCTGCGCCGTCACTGTTCCCTGGAGCGTCGCAACATCAAGCGTAAGCCACGACAGGGTGGCGTGGGTTTTAAGCGTATTGCCCAGGTCTTTGAACAACAGGATGTGCTTATATGATTCTTTGATGGTAATAATATCTTCTTTTTTCACCTTATATGAGGGAATGGTTACTTTTCTTGCGTTCACTGTAATATAACCGTGGCTGACTGCCTGCCGCGCCATAATTCGAGACGGCGAGATCCCAAGACGATAGACGATGTTGTCGAGTCGAGACTCCAACGCTGTAATGATGCGGTCCGCAGCTGACATCCCTCCCGTCACCCGTTTGGCGATAGCGGCACCAACAATATTTTTCATCTGGCGCTCGGAAAGTCCATAAGTGAGTTTGATTTTTTGTTTCTCCATCAATTGCAGTTTGTATTCCGATGCTCCGCGCACTCGCTTGTCGCCGTGCATACCCGGACGAGTAGGACGGCGGACCATCGCCGACTTTGGAGAGTATGAACGGAATGCTTTGAGAAACAATTTGGTGCCCAGTGCCCGCTCCTTTTTTTCTTTTGCTGCCAGTCGCATGAGTTTTCGGCAAAACGTTACACTCTTCTGACTTTTCGCGGCCGGGGTCCGTTATGAGGAACCGGCGTCGCATCCTTGACCGAGAGAATGTTGATGCCGTGACTTGCGAACGTCCGGATTGCGGAATCACGTCCGCTCCCCACACCCTTTACAATAATATCAACACTATGAAGACCTGACCGCTTCATTTTTTCGATAATAGTTGACACGACTTTAGATGAGGCAAACGGCGTTGCTTTTTTAGGTCCCGAAAATCCCAATGCTCCGGCCGACGCCCATGTGATAACATTCCCTGCTTTATCGGCTACGGTGATCATCGTGTTGTTGTAAGAAGCGTTGACATATACGATTCCGAATTCAACATGATGGCCTGGCGCCTTACCCTGCTGAGCGGCAATGCGTTCTCCAAGTTTCTCTTCGGTAAGCTCCTCTCCTCCTGCTTTTTGAACTACTTTTTTCTTTCCCATATGCCTATCTCAGTTCAACTTTACGTCGCCCGCTGCCGGCGGTCTTGCGGACGTTACCGCGCACCGTGCGGGAATTGGTTCGTGTACGTTGTCCGCGTGCGGGCAGACGCCGTGCATGCCGCATACCGCGATAGGATTGAATATCTTTGAGTCGACCGATGTTGGTGCGAACCACCTGGCGCAATTCTCCTTCAACCTTAAAACTTCGCTCAATAATCTCTTTGATGCGGTTGACTTCGTTCGGCACAAGCTCTTTGGCTTTTTTTGACGGGTTGATGTGCGCATCGGCAATGATGCGCTGAGCCCTCGGTCTGCCAATGCCGTAGATGTAGGTAAGCGCAATATCAATGCGTTTCTCGTCCGGAATGTTGATGCCGATGAGTCTCATAAAATAAGAATATCACCCTTGTTTCTGTTTATGTTTTGGATTTTTGCAAATAATGTAGAGACGGCCACTTCTACGGACCGTCTTGCAGTTCTTACATATGCGTTTAATCGATGAGCGAACTTTCATAGCCGTCGCATAACAATTCCCCTCTTTTTATCGGGGCTGAGTCTTATAAGCACCTTGTCGCCGGGATAAACCTTAATGTGGTGCATCCGCATCTTGCCCGACAAGTGGCAGAGAATCACCTCTTCATTCACTTGTACGCGAAATGTAGTGGCCGGCAACGCTTCAATAACCATCCCGTGTATCAGTTGTTCGGACTCTTTGAGTTGCATCCTGCAAAGAAAGGCAAGGATTAGCCTAAGCAATTACACGTACAATGTCAACTGGCCGTATGCACAAACTGGAGCGCGTCATCGTCACCATGATGTACGCCGTGCGGTATTACTCCACCACCACACTGATGTGAGAAAGTTTTTTAGGAACGCTTTGGACCCAGAACGGCCAGAATGAAACCGTCAATTTATCAACGCCGGGCGTTGAAAGAATTGCCGTCTTAAGCTCAAGTTCTTTCTTTCCGGCGCTGTTTTTCTTGATAGCGTCAGCATCAATGCGATAAGCAAATGTTGTCGTATATTCGACGGGGAGGGTCATTTTCCCACCCGCCCAATCCACCATGGCCTTCCCGTAGACGGCGGACTGATTCTTTTGCTCATAACGATCGGCGTCAAGATTATTGGTCGAAAGACCATTCTCTCTGAGCAACGATGAAGCATCGTCCGGTTTGAATGCAATGACTGACAGCGTACCTTCCACAACGGCGGAAAACATTTCGTTTTCGTCGGTCTCGGCGTTGATCGCCGGTTCTTTTATCGTGTAAACTTCTGATCCTTTGACAAATGCAAACGTTGAGGGCAGCGTGTTGATGGTAAATGATGTCATCAGAGCATCACGAATTTTCTTTTGCGCTTCTTCTTTGGCAGCAGCAATGTCCTGGTCAGTGGGAAAAGTACTCGTGCCAATAAATCCTCCGCTCATTGCCTGCCGCGACAGTCCGTAGAAACCGCCGAATTTATCCGATCCTGTAAATCCGGGTATGGTGAATTTTTCAACCGGACCGATGTTGTATTCGGAACCGGTCTTGTCGGCAACAACCGCCGCATCAATCGACGAAGGTTCGATTTTCCCTTCCGTAACACGAGCGCCGGGAACCGTTATCTGGTTAGCAAGTCTGAATATCCTGCCGTCAGGAGCCTGAAATCTGGTAGTGGCGACCAAAGGTTGGGGTGTTGAGCTGTACGCGTTGACAATGGTAATGGTCCCGTGCGCTTTCCGTTCCACATACTTCTGGCCCGAGGCCTTGTATGTAGCAACCGTTGTCTTCTTTTCGGTCAGAATCTCTCCGGGTATCTGCCGCGAGGCACTGTCGGGAGTATTGATATTAGTATTGACGATGACCGGATCGGTCGAAGCCCATTGGACCTTTTTTGCGACGATGCGGATGTCCACCTTCGGAAGAATAAACCATGCAAGGTACGCAAGTGCTGCAATAATCACCGCAGCTGTGGCCCACCATATGATGCGCCGTGTGCGCTTTCCGCGCGGTTTCACTTCCTGCTCTTCCCATTCAACATCGGCGGTTTCCTGTGCCGGAAAAAGATCCTGAGGTGACGGTCTGTGTATAACGCTGGCTTCATCCGCAACTGGCGTGCGTGGAGGAATCTCGACAACCAGCGTTCGCGGAGAGGGTTCTGTTTTTCTGACTCGCTTTTCGGACGAAGGAATAATGTCAACGATTTTTACAATCTTTTTTCTCTGCTTATTATACTGCATCATGGCATCAATGTTTTTCTACGTATATACAGTATATTCCAGTTCTCCCAATTATGCCACCCGTTTTCTATGAAGAATGCGCCCAGAGCGTGTTCGGAATAAGCCACCGGATAAGTTTTGCTGCCGTACGATTCACCATTGACGATGGCAGACGCAGAAGTTCCATATACACATCGGCTTCCAAACGGGAAATGAGATGCGCGTGGGATATCTCAAAACCCTTGTTTTTACGCGCTGATACTTCCATTGCTCCCAGGACGGGATGAGCGGCCAGAAGGAAGTCGAACAGTCCCCCGTCGACGAATATTGTCGGTATTTTGGTTTCTTTCCGGAAAACTTCCATACCGTTGACCAATCGAGACAGCTCCTTGTTGAGGATCGTCCATAGACCTTTTGTGACCGACGGTGAAAGACTGCCGGCAGCGAGTGTCTGGCACAGCGGAATGCAGGTGGCGTTGTCAATCCCCAGGTGGTGATGAAGAACATCACAAATGCTTTTCCATCCGAAACGGAACGAATCCAAAAAAGCAACGCTTTCCGGCGTCGCTTGCATAATCGTCGTATCGCGATCGCCTACGACCGCGAGTATAAACCGCGCCTGAGAGTTTTGGCGAGCCGCAGACGCTTTAAGATACATAAACATTGCCAGATTGAAACCTTCTTCGACGATGTGTCCGATTGTGCTGCGTCTGGGAATGATGCGCATCAGTGAACCGAAGAACGTTCGCGAGCATAGGGTTTGTACGACACTGACACGGATAACCGACCCTCGAGAACCGATCAGCGCATCGGGGTTGTTGTGAAATCGCTTACTGTCGATTGCAGCGGAGATTGCTATATTATCAACCAGCAGCACGTGCACGTCATCATAGCCGTATCTGTGCGTAACGTCTTTTTTGTGATTCTCGAGTGATTTCAGGAGTGTGTTGGAGAAAAAATGTTCCAGTTCCTGCTGGGTGACGGGAGTGGTGGGGTGCGCACGTGCCGCTGACAGTGTCGTCAGTCGCGATTGACAATGCCGACGCGGTGCACTGACAACAATCCGATAACGAAAAGGGAAAAACAGCCGCCATAGATACACTTTGATGCGTTTGCTTTCAAAGAACTCTTTTTCGGACATGCGGGGCAGCCATAAAGACTTGCGGTGATGCACTACACGAGCGTTACCGTACAGCTGCAATGGTTGCAGAAGAACACCGCCTCCCACAAAGGAACAGAGCAGGAGTCGTTGAACACGAAACAACGAATCAAAGAGAGGGCGGAACTGTGTGATTATATCCATAGTTACGAAACGATTGCGCGAACACGTCGTACTCCCTCGCCGACAGATTCTTCTTTGGTAATTTTGAACGTGCCGATGTCACGTGTTGATGATACATGCGGCCCTCCGCACAATTCCTTGCTGATGATGCCGCCAGAAGATTCTGAACCGATGTGATACACCTTTACCGTGTCCGGGTACTTTCCTCTGAAGAAGGCCAGCGCTCCTTGGCGCATCGCTTCTTCTTTGGTCATTTCTTTAAAGGAAACCGGAAGGTTTTTTTCAATTTGTTCGTTGACGAGCTCTTCAACGGCACGCAGTTCTTCATCGGTTAGCTTACGGCCGAATGAAAAATCAAACCGCAGGCGCTGGGCAGTGATATCAGACCCCATTTGCCTGACGGTTTCTCCCAAGGTTTTGCGCAATGCCCATTGTAAAAGATGTGTCGCGGTGTGAAGGCGCGTGACGTATTCCAGTTCTTTCTTATC
>CAYGZT010000023.1:0-3912 GCA_964354445.1 uncultured Candidatus Saccharibacteria bacterium | reverse complement strand
TGAGGAATCGTCCGAAGGGTACGAGGCAGAAGCGCCCAAAGGTCTTTCGGGAGCCAACATACACTTCAAATTCCCCAGCGTTGGAGCGACCGAGAATGCAATTCTTGCCGCGGTGCTTGCCAGAGGGCACACGGTTATCAGAAACGCGGCCGTTGAGCCCGAGATTACTGATCTTATCAAACTGCTTCAGAAAATGGGTGCTATTATCGGTCTTGGCGCTGACCGCACCGTCTACATTGACGGAGTCCAGCGGCTGCGCGGGGCAACGCACCGCATCTTACCTGATCGAAACGAAGCAGTTTCATTTGCAATTCTTGCGGTGGCGACGGACGGGAACGTGATGGTACGAGGAACCCGGCAGGACGATTTGGTGACGTTTCTTAACATCTTGCGCAAGATCGGCGGGGGATTCGAGGTGCAGGATGATGGCATACGGTTTTTTAAAGAGCGAGAGTTTGCAAGCGTTGAGGTTGAGACGGATACGCACCCCGGTTTTATGACGGACTGGCAGCAGCCGACCGTCGTGCTTTTGACGCAGGCACAAGGCGTGTCGGTCGTTCACGAGACCATTTATGAAGATCGTTTCGGCTATGCGGAGGATCTCAACAGAATGGGCGCGCGCATTACCGTGTTTTCAAAATGCTTGGGAGAAATTCCGTGTCGGTTCAGCGGAATGGGATGTAAGCACAGCGCGGTGGTGCACGGTCCGACGGCGCTTTCGGGCACGACGCTTCACGTCAGAGATCTCAGGTCCGGAATGGCTCATGTTGTTGCGGCGCTTGTTGCCGACGGCGAATCGGTAATCGAAGGCATTGAGGAAATCGATCGCGGCTACGAAGATCTCGACGGACGTCTTAGAGCGCTTGGGGCGGATATTGAGCGACGCAGTGAGTGACGTGCTGACACCGCGGGATTTCGCGGCTGCGTTTGCATTCTCTTAGTAGAGGCAGTATGATGGGCGTACATGTTTTCCAAACGCATCGGCATTGACCTTGGGACCGTCAATACGGTGGTGTTTGTCCCCAAAAAAGGTTTTGTTATCAACGAGCCGACCATCGTTGCGTTAAACGTTCCCGACAACAAGGTAATTGCAGTCGGCCAGGAGGCAAAGGAAATGATCGGCAAGACTCCCTCCGACATTATCGCCTATAAACCGCTCAAAGACGGCGTGATTGCCGACTACTACATTACCAAAGTACTTCTCAGGTATTTCATTTCCAAAGCAGTGGGGGCGTTGGGGACGTTTTTGAAACCAGACGTGGTGATTTCGGTCCCGGCCGGCATCACGCAGACCGAAAAACGAGCCGTTCTGAAAGCTGCCGTTGAGGCAGGCGCTCGGCAGGCGTACGTTGTGCGTGAGCCGATTTTAGCGGCTCTGGGAGCGGGAATCCCCATCAATACGCACTCGGGAAACATGATCATTAACATCGGCGGCGGCACCAGCGAAGTTGCGGTAGTATCACTGGGAGGGATTGTGTCGTGGTCAAGCGTGCGCACCGCGGGAAACAAATTTGATCAGGCGATTGCCGACTACGTGCGAAAGAAATACGCGCTCTATATCGGTGAGCAAACGGCGGAGAAGGTCAAGATAGCTATCAGCTCGGCGCTGAACACGCGCTCGAAACGCGAGTATCAATTGCGCGGCCGCGATGTTTCAACGGGACTCCCGCGTGACATTATCATCAATTCGAACGAGATTGCCGAAGCGTTGCACCCCTACCTTGTTGAGATTGCCGGTGCTGTCCAGAAAGTGTTCAATGAAACGCCGCCGGAACTTGTTGCCGACATTATGGAAAAAGGCGTCATCCTCTCAGGAGGCGGTGCGCAGATCGATAACCTTTCCGGTTTTTTCAAGAAAACACTGGGGGTTAACATGTATGTCGCCGAAGAACCTCTCTTTTGTGTGGCAAAAGGGACAGGGCTGATTTTGAACCATTTGGATATCTACAAGCGGACGCTCCTGACCAAGTTGTAAAAGCATGGTGTTCGGATACGACGATCTCGTTGCTGATTTCAAGCGTCTTATTGACGAGCGCGCGCTTTCTCATGCCTATCTGTTCTTTGGTGAACCGCAGACGGGAAAGTTTCTTTTTGCGCAGTGCTTGGCACACTACGCCGAGCACGGCGTTTTTGAAACACCGAGCACTGTTCTTCGGGAAGCGCTCATCATCAATCGTTCCGTGCGGCGGGAAGAGAGAGATGTTGATGCCACGGAAGCTGGAGGTTATCAACAAAACGGCGCCGAGGGAACTATCGGTATTAGCCAGGTTCGTGATGTGACCCGGTTTCTCCACCTCAAGCCCGTCGCATCACCCTATCGCATGGCGATTATTCGGGACGGTGAGTATATGACCGCGGAAGCCCAAAATGCGCTTCTCAAAACACTGGAGGAACCGCCCGGCGAGGGAGTTATTATTGTTACTGCCCGCGACCCGGCGGTATTCCTTCCCACGGCTGCGTCACGTTTTCAGCGAATCTTTTTTGCGACGCTCCCGAAGACACAGATGCTTGACTTTATAAATAAATATGGTAGAATGTCTCCCTCTCGTGCGCAGACCGTTGCTCAGCAGTCATTTGGAAGAATTGGCAGAGCCGTTGAACTTCTCGGAGAAAACACCCTCCGGCAGAAAGCAAGGGAGTTTGCGGTCAAGACAATTTCAGGGACAGCTTCGGCATCATGGATTTCGTCCTGTTCTGAAGAACTTTCCAGGTTTTTTGATGAACAGCCGCTTTCGGAGCTTTTCTTTTCCGAGGAACTGATCGATGAGTTAAGGGAGCGGGACAGAACCGGAGCGCTTGCAGGAGTATGCCGGATGCTGGTGGCGCGCGAAACATTGTCGTTGAATACGCGACTGTATCTCAAGCGCATGTTATGGACGATACACTCTCATTCGCATTAGTGTTCATTATAGGAATCGCCTGCCTTGCGGCGATGGCTTTTGTTTCCTTTGGCGGTGACATCGATGTTCTTGTGCCGGACCAAGCAGGCGGTTCATTGTTGGCGTCCGCGTCTGCCGCCGCGCGTAGCGACGACGTTTCAAAAACCGTCGGGCAATTTCTTATTTCCTTCGATTATTTCAAAAATGTTCACGCGACCGTTCTTGATCCTCGCCAGGAAATTCGGGTGTTTGATGTGGAGATACACAGTGACAGCAATCGCATGTACGCGGCCACGGATCGGGGGCTTTTCTTGAGCCGTGACGGAGGGCTGACGTGGGACCGGTTTGTCACATCTGCGAATGAAATAACGGATGCCGCATCCGTGTTTTCGCTGATTTCTTTGTCTTCGAACGGCGATGAGTATCTTGTGTCCGTGTTCAGCGGCGGCGTGGGTACAGTGTATCGCACGCGCGACTCTTTTTTCTCACTTGAGAAAATCGTCGACTTTGATGGCGAAGTTCCTTATGATATGCGCCTGGTGGGCAACGAATTGTATCTTGCCATGTCCAGCGGCCAACTCATCGCGTGGGATCTTTTGAAAAATCATACGCGGGTTGTCAACGCGTTTCGATCTCCCATCGTCCGTATCTATGCGCCATCTGACGGCAAGGTGTACCTTTTGCTTAAATCGGGAGCGCTCCTGAAAGGCAACTCTCTTGCTTCGGACTTCAAACAGGTGCGGGTGTCCGTTTTGGGCTTTCTCCCTTTTTGGAAAGGCGCTAAGGTGCTGAGGCTTGCGTGGGACAAGAGCGGGACGCTGTATGCGCATGCCGCCGCGGGCGTGTGGAAAAGCACCAACAGCGGTATATCGTTCGCGTTGCTCAAAAATATTCCGATGCAAAAGAAGCAGATAGACGCACTGGCGGTTGACGGCACCATTATTCATGTGGTTTCGGGCACGCGCATGTTTTCAAGTTACGACGGAGCGCGCCATTGGAAGGTCACAGATCTTCCCAATGAGTTTAAGGTATC
>CAYGZT010000022.1:0-5911 GCA_964354445.1 uncultured Candidatus Saccharibacteria bacterium | reverse complement strand
CGCGTCTTTTTGGAGCATTTTGGTCGGTGCTTCTTTCGGGCTGCTTATCGTCACGTCTTCTTCCTGCTGGGAGAGAGGAGCCGTTTCCGCTTTCTGTGGCGGTGCAGTTGTCACAAAGATTGGTTTTTTCTCCTTTTCTTCACCCTCCGGTTTTGGAGTTTTGAGCTGAATGCGCAGCGGGCGGTCGAAAACGACTAGAATGCCGATGATCGTCAGTGCGAATGTAATAACTCCCCATGCAACACTGCCGAACCAGTTTTGGGGATATCCTGCGATGTTGCCGACAACACCTCCCCAATAAGGAGCGACAACATCTATAAATCCAAGGACCGACGCGAGAAACAAGAGCGCTCCCAGCCATACCGTTGCGTGCAGCGGCGCCTCCTTCTGCCGGACCAGAAAATTGATGCCGATGCCAAGCAGCGTGATGGGCAAGAACACATACCCCCATCCCAGCATGTATGAAAATGCACGCCACAGGACTTCACCGATGCTTCCGGCACTTTGAAATGCGGCAAGCGTCATCACGACAGCGGCTGCGCAAAACAGAAGCCCCCAGATACTGTAGAGTGTCTCCTGTCCGAGTTTTTTTACGGGCGCGGGTTTTGGAATTTTGTGTTTCTTTCGCGACATACAACTGGTGCAGCGGCGCTGGTCGGACAGCGCACGCGCGGAACGTACAGACGAAACGCAGACGGAAAGCCTCCCTTTCATTAAACGGCAATTTTGGATAAAATTCAAATGAGATGATGCGCGTTTTACCTGCCATATTTCGTGCCTACGACATTCGTGGGTTCTATCCGTCTCAGATAAACGAGCCGCTGGCGTATGCAATCGGGAGGAATTTTACGCGTGCCCTGCGGCGTCGCGGACGTGTGGTCGTGGGACGCGATGCGCGGCGAAGTTCTCCTTCACTTGAGCGCGCGTTCAAACAAGGTCTGCGCGAGGCCGGTTTTAAGATTGTGTGCGTCGGCGTCATTACGTCTCCTTCTCTTATATTCTTCGTACATCATTTCCGGACCTGTGCCGGTGTCATCATAACCGCCTCTCATAATCCCGTGCGATACAACGGCATCAAGATTATCATGTCAGACAGCAACGTCGTAGGAGGAAGCGCGCTGCTGAAAAGAGTTGGCGTGACGGCGCTTGAAAGCGCGGTGCGTTTCTATAAGAAGAAACGCACACCTGTCTTGTGTGTGAACAGAACCGCCGGAGCGTTGGACAAATACGCCGCGTTTCTTGTAAAGAAGGCCGACGTACAAAGGCCGCTGAAAGTTATTATCGATGCTTCAAACGGGACCGCGGCGCTGGTAGTGCGCAGAATTTTCGGGCGGATAAAAAATATTGTACCGGTGTTTCTCAACGCCGTTGTTGACAGTCGGTTTGCTGCCCACGGACCGGATCCTACAAAATCGTTCGCGCAGCGACAGGCATCCCAAGCGGTGAGAAAACACCATGCGGATCTAGGAGTAATCTTTGATGGGGACGGAGATCGAGCGATCTTTTGCGACGACAAAGGAAAAACGTTGCACGCGCATCAGGTGTGGCGCCTCTTGGTCGCCGGAGGAAAAGTGCGCTCGAGCGTGCATACCGCTGTCGATACGTTTGCGGTCAGGACCCACTGCGTGCACATGCGGCGCGCGGGAATCCAGCCGCCATACGTGTATGAGGGACCCGTGGGCCGTTCCTTTGTTCCGTCGCTTCTGAAGCGGCACCGCGCGGATATCGGCTTTGAATATTCGGGACACTATTACTTCAAAGATTTTTTCTGGACTGATTCTGGGCTTATGGCGGCACTCAGGGTATGCAGCGCGCTTTCCCGTCTGCCCTATGCACTTTCTGATTTTGAATCATTGCTTTCACCCTTGGTATGGATGCCGCAGGCGGCAGTCCGCTGTTCGCGCAGGCGCGCGCTGCAGATATTGGCTCATGTGCGGCGCCGTTTCACCAGCAAGGGGAGGATTTCGACAAAGAGCGGCGTTTCGGTTGACATGGAGGACATATGGTTCAACGTGCGTCTCTCAAATACCGAGGACGTGCTGCGCATCAATGTCGCTGGGGTTGATAAAAATCGTTGCGGGTCTCTGCAAAAGAAACTGGTGCGTCTCGTTCGATCACTGATGTAAATATGAAACTGCCCCGACGAAATCGTCGAGGCGGGTGCATAACTGGAATCAGGAAAATGAAACCGTTTCTTTACCCGATTCGTCAACGGCGTAGCTGACGCGAGCGCGGATGATGACTGCGACCGCGTCGGGCATAGGGTGGCAGCTTCCCGTCAGATTTTCGGCTGCCAGCATCTGTTGAGCCTGCTGCTCCAGCGTTGTCTGCTTGCCGGAAGCGAATCGCACCATCTCAAGAATCGCATTACGCCCCACCCAAGCCCCCTCGGCACTCCGCTTGTGCACCATGCGCTTGAGCATGCCCACAACGCGGTTGACAAGCGATGAAGGTACAATGGTACCGTCGGAAAGCTCGATGAGTTCGGACTTGACGATGTCGGCGATGTTGCAGGGAACGTGTCCGTTCTCCTCGCAGAGGTTGTGACCCCAGCAGATGGAGCGCGTAACATCGTTCATGCGATACGTCGAGTCGGTGCATCGGCGCATAAGTTCTTGGAGAACGACAGGGCCCAGGTTCAGGGCAATGTAATGGAGCTCTTTTATTACTTCTTGTGCGAGTAGCCGGGGGACACGATGTCCGTTTCCCCCAAGCGTGACGAGTGCGCCCGGCATGCGACGAGACATAACACCCCCCTCCTTCTTTTGGTCCGATGACGTTTGTTGGTGTGCAACTCTTGGAGCTGAGTGTATGCGGCGCGATGTAGGGATGTCAAGAAAAAAATAAGCGGCACTTTGACATCGGGCGGTACGCGGTGGTAGTTTTACTGACGATGGAGAACGATTTTCGTGATTCACGGGGGGCACAGCTGACTGCGCAGGCGGTGGTGAATGAAATTCGGCGGTTTATGTGCGTCGCCCCCGACTGGCGCTACAAAATTGTCATCGGCTCGGATTCGCAATTGTGCGGTGCAAACCTTACTGATTTTGTCACCGCGGTGGTGGTACACCGTGTCGGAAACGGCGGCCGCTACTTCTGGAAACGCATCGCCGGCCAGCACTCGTTCTCGCTGCGAGACCGCATTATCAAGGAAGTAATGCTGTCGCTTGAAACCGCGCTCGAGATTCTTGCAATTTTGCGCCGACATCCCGACATCAGATTCGATTTTGAAGTGCATGCTGACGTGGGTGAGAATGGACGCTCGAGCGCTCTGATTGCCGAAGTCACCGGCATGATCCGCGCCTACAACTTTACGTTTAAAACCAAACCGGAAAGCTACGCTGCCTCAAGCGTTGCGGACAAACACGTCTGACGGAGCACGTGAAACTATGAAGGACACTCTTGTTCTTGATATTGAAACCAGCAATACGTTTGCGGATGTAGGGCGCGATAATTTCCGCGCACTGGATATCTCAGTGGTTGGGCTGTATTCCTATAACCGCAATGAGTTTCTGACGTTTGAATCGCGCGAGCTCGACCGAGTCGGAGATTTGCTCAAGGATACGGGGCTTTTGATCGGGTTTGCGATCACACGGTTTGATCTGCCGGTGATGGCAAAGCACTTCGATTTTGACATTTTTTCCATTCCCAAGATTGATCTTTTGGATGAGATAGAACTGTCCAGCGGCAAGCGCATCGGCTTGGATCTATTGGCGCGCGAAAATCTCGGATACGGCAAAAGCGGTTCTGGGCTTGAAGCGCCGGTGCTGTTTGAGCAAGGAAAAATTCAGGAGTTGAAGGAGTATTGCTTAAACGACGTGCGCGTGACCAAAGAAATCTACGAACTCGCGCGCTCCCGGGGATATCTGATGGTCCCGCAGCGGGACGGCGGAGAGCCTGTGCGCGTGCATTTCGACTGGCGCCAGAAGCTTCTGTACCAGCGGCTGTTTTAGCGCTCAGGTACCACAGCGAACGAGGATAGTGTACGGCTGCACGTGTTTGAGCAAGCCATTTTTTTTGTTCTTGATGCTAAACACCAAATGCTGAATACTAACTACTGACTCTTGAACGTCTGCCGTATGCAATCTATCTACCTGGACTATGCTTCTACGACCCCGCTGGACAAGCGGGTGGCGAAAGCGATGGAGCCGTTTCTTAAAAAGAGCGGCGATTTTTTCGGGAATCCGAGCTCCTTGCACCATTTCGGGCAAAAAGCGCTTGCCGCGCTTGATAAGGCTCGCGGAACCGTTGCCAGAGCTATTACCGCGCATGTTGACGATATCGTCTTCACCGCCTCGGCTACCGAAGCGAACAACCTCGTCATCAGGGGAGCTCTGAAGGCGTACTACCGAGCTTGTAAAACGTGCCGCACCATCCCCAAGATTATTGTCTCGGCAATAGAGCATGCGTCGGTGCTTGAAACGGTCAGGGATCTTGAGCGAGACGGCGCGGTGCGCGCCGTCTACCTCCCCGTTTCGCGTGAAGGAATCGTTGACGCGCAGGCGCTTGTGCGCGCGCTGGATCGAAACACAATTGTGGTTAGTGTGATGTGGGTGAATAACGAGACGGGGGCCATTCAGCCTGTTGCAGAGATTTCAAAAATCGTTCGCGATTTCAGACTGCCTGCGAAGCGTCACACGCCGTCTCCGTATCCGCTGTTTCACACGGATGCGGCACAAGCGGGGCTTCTTTGTGATCTCAACGTTATTGCAAGCGGCGTTGATGCAATAACATTATCGTCTCATAAAATATACGGCCCCAAGGGAGTCGGAGCGTTGTATCTTAACAGCGACGGCCGCGGCGACAAGACGAGAGTCATTGCGCCGCTTGTCACCGGCGGCGGACACGAACAGGGACTTCGTTCTGGAACTTCCAACGTTGCTTCAATTGTCGGCTTTGCGCAGGCGCTTGAATTATGCGTGCGGGAACGGACACAAGAATATTCCAGGCTCTCAAAGCTTTCTCTGGATTTTTATCGCGTGCTGCGGCAGAGCATCGGAGGCATTGAAATAAACGGTTCTCTTGAGAGCCGGTCCCCGCACATTCTCAATCTGTTTTTCCCGCATAAAGACGCGCTGGGAAGGACGCTTGACGTAGCGGGCATTGCCGTCTCATCGGGGGCTGCCTGCGCCCAGCGCCGCGTGCAGCCGTCGCACGTTCTGAAGGCAATGGGATATAACAATGAGCACATCCGAGCAAGCGTCCGGTTCAGCTTCGGACGCTTTACCACAAAAAAAGAAGTTGACGAGACAGCGCGCCGAATTATAATGGTATGCACGCAATAGAGTCATAAGGCATTAGCATTTTCATCTTTGTATGTTTCATCATAAAATCTCTTCCGCACAAAAAGTGACCAAAAACAAAACCGTTGTGGGATGGTTGGTTGCAGCTGCACTCGTCGGCGGCTTTCTTGGGGCGGGCGTAACCAACACAAGCAATGCGACGATACTCGACGACATTTACAACAACCTACTCAAGCGGCTCACTCCTCTCATACCCGGGGCTCCCTTGCAGGTACCTCCACCTTCGGTGCCGGAAAGCGAGAGCGGCGGCACACAACCTGAGCTTGCAAAGCCGGTGTACGACTACGAGAATGCCGTCGTGCAGGCGGTTGAAAGTGCAACGCCTGCAGTCGTTTCCATCGTCATCACCAAAGATCTTCCGGTCATTGAACAGTGTCCCTACAATCCATTTGCAGATCTCCCCCCCGAGTTTCAGCAGTTCTTCGGCGGTGGCTTTCAGTTCTCGCAGCCCTGCCAGAAGGGAACGCGCAAACAAGAAGTCGGCGGCGGGTCCGGGTTTCTGGTTTCCTCCGACGGCTTGATTGTCACCAACAAGCACGTGGTTAGCGACACGGACGCCGAATACACCGTACTCACCAACGACGGCAAGAAATACGATGCGCAGGTGC